>NZ_JAIZRS010000009.1:0-252133 GCF_020419985.1 Burkholderia sp. AU32262 | reverse complement strand
CAAGTGGACGGGTTCCCGGCACGATTGGAAGAGCGCCATGACTCAGTTCGCACTGCTTTACCCAGAACGATTCAACATTGGAGTCTGAATCTCAACCCGCCTCACACACTAAATTCCGGATACCTCCCCTGTTCCCTAAACGCGATCACGAATTGCTATTCCAACTGCGATGACGAACAAGCACGCCCCCCATCATCCTCCTAAGAAATCCGCGCCAGAAGGGAAGCCCGCGTCCGACTCCTCCAAGCCTGCATCTGGACCGCTAGCGTGGAGCTACCCGTTCTCACCGACTGCGACGACCGATGCGACGACGGACGCGACGAGCTCGGCGAACGTGATCGATGCAACGGATCCGATGACCTACATGAAGGCGCTTGCAAACGCCGAGGATGGGTTTTATCCGCTTGGAGCGAGTGGCATCTGGCACGGTGGTATTCACTTCGGGCAGAAAACTGCCGAGAGCCTGAAACAGGACGAGGGCGTACACGCGATTGCAACCGGTGAGGTTGTTGCGTATCGGCTCGACCAGAAATATCCAGAACTGAATTACCAGGATAAGCGCCGCGCACTTTACTCGACGGGCTTTGTGCTGGTCCGGCACACCCTGACGCTTCCTCCCGCGCCGAAAAAGCAGGATCCTGTGCCGACGCCTTCGAATGGAGCACCCGCATCGCCGGCGTCGGCTCCACCGAACGGTGCGTCCGCGCCAGGTGCGGCATCGGGGGCCAACGGCACGCCTCCTGCACCAGCGGCACCTGCTTCAGCGCCGGCCCCAACACCATCGAGCCCGCCTCCCGATGAAACGCTGACGTTTTTCAGCTTGTACATGCACACGCTTGATTGGGAAAGCTATAAAGCGGCCCTCGATAAGGCTAAAGCGCCGGGCGCGGACCCCAAGGCAACCAAGCTTACGCCGCCAGCGTATTGGCAAGCTGACCGCACGTATAAGGCGCTGAAGCCCAACCAGCAAGACGTACCTAAACCGAAGTCGGACGATTCGGACAAGCTCGGGGGGCAGCAATGTGATGCAAATACGCCGCTGCCGGGGCCAGTATTGGGTGTTCGCGTGCGCATTACTCCAGGTAAGGGCAAGATTCTCGGCTTGCTGCCGGAGGGCACAGAGCTCTCGGTGAACGAATCCGACAATGGGGGCGTGCACGGTTGGGTCAAGATCACGAAGATCATAGCGGGCACGCCGGTAGGCCCGACGGTGGGGCAGCAGCCGGACCAGCAACTGCCGTGGGGTTACGTATTCAAGTCCGAACTTGAGGCTATTCCCCAGCCAGGCCCGCTCGATCAGGTAGTCGTGCTGCAGAAGCCCTTTCATGTGAATGCAGGCGACGTCATTGCTCATATCGGTCAATATCAGCGCTACCGAGAGGCGAAGCTGAGCCCCCCGCAGCCGAGTCGACCATTGCTGCATCTAGAAGTATTTGCAGGGCCTGATTTGCCGGCCTTCATCACGAAGAGTCGGGCGCGCGCAAAGGAATTGCCGGATACGGATTCGGATAAGCCGTTTCTGGAAATCCTCACGGGCGCGAAGCTTGTCACGAAGATACCGGATCCGGACTACACGCTGGAGCAGGCGAATTTGAAATTGGTGCCGGTCAGTGATCCGAAATCACGATGGGTCAAAGTACAGCCCAAGACCGTCACCATGCCCGCTGCCCAGCCGGCACCGGCCGTTCCTGCTGGCAAAGGGAAGAAGTCCAACGCGAAGCCGCCGTCAAAGCAGGAACCGATCGAGACGCCGACCGGTAATCCGTTCTGGGTCGAAAGCAGTCTGGTCAATAAGACTCCTACGCTGCCCGTTAAGGGCTGGAAAAACTTTCCGTTGAAAGTGAGCCTTGCGGACGGTCCAGGAACAGACTTCCGTGACGTATTCCGGGTGGCCGATCTCAATAAAAAAGCGCCGCAAGATGTAGCCCGCGAGGAAAAGGATGCGAGCGGAAAAGTGAAGCGCTGGTGGAACGTGGTCGTTGGTACGAAGGATGGAAAGTCACTTCAAGGCTGGGTGTGTGAGAAGGATCATCCCAAAGTAAATTTGTGCGGCCCGTGGGATTGGCCGGGATTCGAGTTCGTCGACAACAGTTCGGTGACAATGGCCGATATGTCGAAGCGATATCTGTTTGTCGCAGGGCTGGCAATGGAGGAGGATCTGGCAGAGTTCAAGCCTAGCGCCGACAAACTGGCTGCTTCCGATCTCATTCAGAAGCTCGAAAAAGCCATTGACGCGAATCATGATGGTACGGTTACCGCTACCGAGCTCGCTGATGCACAGAGAACGCCGTGGTTGGCGGAGGCGATCTCTCACATGGTCGTCAAATGTGAGAGTGAATGGGGTGGCAACATGGGGAAGTGGGAAGAAATCACCCCGCTCGTGAAAGCCGTCCCTTGGAAGTGGCAGAACGAAATGGAGCGAATCAAAAAGCTGCAATGGTGGGAGGACGTTCAATGTACAGACACAAAGATCCTTCCGAAGGATCCGAAACCGTGGCATTTCCATCCGATCGGTTTGATCGGGAATTTCATTCAGAGCGGGGGGGGAATGCGATTGCGGCTGCTGCATGACCGTCACGGGAACTCGCTACATGCATACCAAGACTGATCCTTGGTATGGGCCACAGCACTCAGGCAAAATCTCACTAGGTAGTTGCCCAGCGCTAGCAACAATGCGTGCCAAAGGAACTTTAGGCGACGTAGAAGAGAAGATTCTGCGCGCCATGTCTCAGAATGAAGGCTGTGTGGATACCGTCCAGGCGATCGATATCGCTATCATCAGCGCGGGTGCGATGCAGAAGACTATTCGAGGCGACGCCAGTGGGGGCGAGCTAGCCGTTCAGATCGCGGTGTTTCGCGACACGCACCCTGACGCGTATCAGCAGTACTTTGCAAATTGTGGCTGGACCGTGACCGGTTCTGGTAGCGACGCACAGTTGGGTTATTCGCATCCCACATTCACGAATGGCGTTCGGCTAATCGGCCCCGAACTTTACAAGGCACTCCGACGTGACTGTTCCAAGGACACCATGGGCAAACCGGTGAAGTGCCCACCAGTTGCATCAATGGCTCACGGAGTATCATCTCCGCTATATCAGGAACTTCAGATTAAGGATTTCGTCGATCGTCTCAATCAGGCTATCAGTAAGTATCCAAACGGTTATCCTTATCGGATCAAGGATTATCTACAGTCTGCGCTTGGACGTGCCACCGTCTTGGATCAGGATGTAAATTGGCCCGGTGAGACGTCGGAGAGCATGAGAGGATCGTTAGAGCGGTTTTTTAGCCATAATCCACAAGTGTCGCGGAATCCTGCGGATTGGGGGGCGAACAGGGGGGGGCGTACGAATCCAGCATTTTGCAGGATTATGGGCCAACTCGCGCTATGGCTAAGGTAAATGGCGCGTCCGTTGCGCCGGGACGTTATCAACGTTTGGTCCAAGCTTTGGGAATGCCATCTTGAAAAAATCGACGTTAAAACTTACGACTGCGCGTGTTCCATTGTTTCGGGAAGATACCCCGTGCACGCGTGTCACGCATGTCGGAACTATGCTTGCGATGACGATGCTGTGGTCGGGTCTAGCAAGCGCAGCACCACAGTCCACTCTGCGCTTTGCATTGCCTGGCGGAGCTGCAGTGGTCTATAGCAACGCGGCGAACCCTCAAGATCCATTGCCCCGTCGGGCCTGGAAGAAAGCGGTTTTCTCCTTTCCCAATGGAACGACGTTTGGCTTGCTGCCACGAGCAGGCGAACCGAACGCCGACGGTGGAACGCAGATGGAGCCGCCCAATAAATGGAATATCTCCCCTTCAGGTCAATATGTAATCGTTATGCGCAACGACCAGGGGACAGTGTTCACGGGGCAAGGGCAACCGGAAACGGTACTAAACCGCGAGTACTGTTCCATGATCGAGATAAAAACAGGTTGCATTACGGCCGAGCAAACCGGAGAGATTTGCGGAGCGGGATGGCAACCGAATCAAGGTGCACAGTGGGGAACAGATTCCCAAACCTCGATGATGCTCACGCACGATCGTCCATCGGCAAGCAACAAGTTAGCTTCGATCAATGCAGGACAGCCCCCACATTTGCTGATGCGCAATGCTTCAGGGGCCGACAATCTCTTGCGGTGTGACCCACCGTCATCGACGAATCGCGAGGCCTATCGGAAAATTGCTGCGGCTCTGAAGGCGGATGGGGCGCGCTTCGATGCGCAACTGATCGAGACCGCACTTTCGAAAGACTCTAGCGCCTCTGCAGGTACGTCAGTAGCGCAAGAAGCGGTGGCTGATGGCCTGACCGCCACGGTATCGGTAGCAAAAGCGACCCTGTTTACAGCTCCCGACGACGGGAATGCTAGTCGAGCCTATCTCGTCCAGAATGATGTGGTGACCGTATTGAAGCAGTCTCCCAATGGGTGGGCCTACGTGGACTACGTTAACGCATCCGGTAAGCACTTGCTTCGTTGGATTAAAGCCGATCAGATATTGATCAAGCAATGATGCAAGTTGCCAAGCCCTACTCACGAATATGAATTTCATTCAAGACGGACGACGTGGAATTTCGGGATAGTGCACTGAGCGGTTTTGGGGTGCGACGTTAATGATGGGGCAACCCGGAGGTAGCTCCTTCGGAGATCAAGGACTCAAGGAGGCTGAGTGATTAATCTGATTCGAATTGGGGATGCCACTGACCACGGCGGCAAGGTGGAAACCGGTTCAACGAAGATGCGCTTCGATGGAAGCTTTGTAGCTCGCAAAGGCGACCTTGTCTCTTGTCCGCAGCACCCCGGTGTCTCACCGAACGTCATCGAAGAGGGTGATGCTTCGATGACGGATGACGGTATCCCGATTGCGCGGCATGGGCATCGGGCGACGTGTGGCTGTCACCTGCTCTCAAGCTTAATCTGATTCTGATTATGGAAGGTTCGGCTGCTCGACAATGCTCAGCCGGGCGTCTGCACTCGTTAGTCCCGTCGGGTCTAGAGTAGCTCTAGCAACAACGACATCTGGTCCGGTATTCTTTATCGATTGGCCTTCCGGTTACCGCGCCGGGAGGTCTCGCAACTACTACAAAAATCGCCGCCAACAAGCGCGGTGTCCGCAAAGGGGTACCATGTTTCCGCACGAGATTTCTGCTTCGTCTCCCGCTGTCAACTCGGCTGCGGATTCCCCGCCGATCGCGCCACCGGCACCGTCCGCCGAAGCAGCGGCGCCTCCGAGCACTTCACCAATCCGACTCGCGTGCGTCGAAGTCTGCAACTTCCGACGTTTGTCAAAGACGCGTCTTGAGCTTGATCAGGCCACCACTATCTTGGTAGGTGCTAACAATAGCGGCAAGACTTCCCTTCTCACGGTTCTTCGCAATTTCCTTAGCGAGTCGCCCGGCTTCCGCGCTTTCGACATCAGCCTTTCGCAATGGGCGAAATTGCGCGAGTTGGGTCAACTCTGGGAGGTGCTCGACGAGGACCCCACTACAGATTCGAAGGATGCAGACAAATGGGATGAGCAGTTTCGGCGACTCCTCGCATGCATGCCGTTTATCGACCTTTGGTTCGATGCAAAGGAGGGTGCGTACAACCATGTTGCTCCCTTCATCACGTCGCTGAAGTGGTCGGGTGGCGCGGTCGGCGTGCGAGTTCGGCTTGAACCCGTTACAGACGCGAATGAGCTTCGTAAGTTGGCGTGGCGCTACCGCGAAGCGCGTGCGCATGTGCGAAAGCTTCCGAAGGATGGCCACGCCTGGCCAATGGATCTGCTTGATTACTGGCTCAGGCATTCAGCGGACCTGCGCCGCATCGCCGCATACCGCCTTGACCCAGCGAAGCGGCTTCCTCCAGCCAAGAAGCATTGCGATCCGCAGGAACTGCCGCTTGGCTCACAGCCCGTCGAGCTGCAGTTCCTGCGCAAGCTCATCCGCGTGGATTTTGTGCCCGCTCAACGAGGGCTCGGCGCTGAAGAGGACGAAGCGCGGTCGGAGTCGACGAATGCGCGTCCTGGACTGTTCTCGAGCCAGCTTCTCAAGTTCGCCCGACAGCACCTCAACGTCGCTCCATCCGGTCACGCGCATCGCGAAGACTTGGTGACCGCCATCGCCAAGGCTCAGGCCGAGCTTGACGATTCAATTTACAGGGCGCTCCAGCCGGCGATGGAGGACGTGGAGGTTCTGGGGTATCCGGGATTGCATGATCCACAGCAATTTCATTTCCGTACGCGCATTCAGACCGCGGACCTTCTTGCCCACAGCACTGCGGTCCAATACAGCCTAGATAAGACTGCCATCGATGAGTCCTTGCCAGAGCACTCTATTGGACTCGGCTATCAGAATCTGCAGTCGTTGAGCTTCATGCTCGTGTCGTTCCGCGCCGCGCGCCTTAATCCGCCACAGGGCACTCCAGCCGCAGTTCACCTTGTGATGGTTGAGGAGCCTGAGGCCCATCTGCACGTTCAGGTCCAACGCAACTTTTCGTCGAATGCTCACGAGCTCATTCGTCCGAAGGATCCGGTGCATAGCAATCTTCGAAGTCAGATGCTCATTAGCACGCATTCGAGCCATCTGGCCCACGGAGACAGCTTCACACGGCTGAGATACGTGAAGCGCGTAGCAAGTACCGGAGTGGGCGTTAAGCCTAGTACCGAGGTTGTCAATCTGGGTGACGCCTTTGGTGACGACAATGAAACCAGGATATTCGCAGAGCGATATTTCCAGGTCCAACACACTGATCTCCTCTTTGCTGATGCTGCCATATTCGTGGAGG
The DNA here is from genome assembly GCF_020419985.1 of Burkholderia sp. AU32262. Classification (NCBI taxonomy): domain Bacteria; kingdom Pseudomonadati; phylum Pseudomonadota; class Betaproteobacteria; order Burkholderiales; family Burkholderiaceae; genus Burkholderia; species Burkholderia sp. AU32262. The sequence goes on along the minus strand of NZ_JAIZRS010000009.1, from coordinate 245,375 downwards.
GCACCGCAGAACGAATGCTCGTGCCACTTTTCATTGAGCGGGACTTTCCCAAGCTTGCGAAGAAGTATGTGTCCTTCCTTGATGTTGGAGGCAGTCATGCTCACCGCCTCCGGCCGTTTGTAGAGCGGTTGGGGATTCCAACGGCCGTTATCACCGACTTGGACCCAGTGGTACCAACGAAAAACAAAAAGGGGCGCATTGTGCGTGCCGCGGTGCACATCGCGGATCAAGCGGGTCTCGAATGCGGGAATGTCACGCTGACCTCGTGGCACCCCCAACTGCCGGACTTCCCGGCTTATGGGAAGCCGACGCCCGCTCAATTGGAGTGGACGTCGGATTCCGGAGTGAAAGTCCGTTTTGCATGGCAGCTTCCCGTTGCAGCCGCAAGTAATCAATGGCCCAGCTCGTTCGAGGACGCTCTTGTCCTTTCCAACCTTGATTGGTTCAAGGCATTGGATGAAGAAAAGGACCCTGTTTCCGGAAAGAAGAAGGACCACCGTGGCGCACTAGGGAAGGTGATAGGTCTCGTTCTTGACCACCCTGACCACACCGAGCTACTCAGGGAACTGCATGCGATGCTGCGCGGGAATTTCAGCAAGGGCGATTTCGCAGCAACACTGTTCGAACGGCTGAACGTAGGCGCGGCCTTGGTATGCCCCGCATACATCGCTGACGCGCTCGCCTGGTTGAGTTGCCAACTCAATGTCACGGCTGGAGAGACCCCTTGAGTGCCGCACCGCATTCCCTTGGAAACGATCGCGATGCTCATGTCGTCGAAGACATCTGCGGCTACGTCACTGCGACCCCGCCTCGCTGCTTCTTCCTTTTCGCCGGCGCAGGGTCCGGGAAGACTCGCACGTTGGTCGAGGTCTTGCGTCGCGTCACTGGAGTTGTGAAGCACGAAATGGGTGGCCGGTATGCAGAGCGGCTCCGGTCCCGTGGGCAGTCGGTTCGAGTCATCACCTATACCAAGAACGCGACCGCCGTCGTCAGCGGCCGACTCGGAGAGAACTACCTAACCGCAGTGTCGACCATCCACTCCTTCTGCTGGGAACTCATCAAGGATTTCGACGAAGACATCCGAGATGCTCTGCTCGCTCGCAATGCCAAGAAGCTTGCTACAGCAAAGGCCTATGCGACGTGCAAGGTAAAGGGCGAGTCAGACAAGGACCGGGAGAAATACGCCGAAATCGAGGCAGAAGCCGAGGAAATCCGGAAGATCGACGCGTTCATCTACCACCCAGACCGGAACACTTATGGCCTCGGCGCGCTGTCACATGCCGAAGTTCTGGAAGTAACAGCGTGGCTTATTCGCGAGCGCCCAACGTTGCAGCGCATCTTGGAGGATCGACACCCCCTGATTCTCATAGATGAGTCGCAAGACACGATGAAAGGAGTGCTTGACGCGCTGTTCGAGCTCTCGAAGAGTCGCTCAGGTCACATCACGCTAGGACTCGTGGGCGACCATCGACAGCGCATCTACCCGGACGGTCACGACGACCTTCCCTCGCATGTGCCCGTGGACTGGGCGCGCCCCGCGCTGCAAATGAACCATCGAAGTCAAGAACGAATCGTAGAGCTTATCAATAAGATTTGGGAGGCGGATATTGACGGCCGCACTCAACCCAAGACTGGCGTCGCCCAGTATGCTCGGACGGAGAAGAACGGTGGAATCGTTCGCATCTTCGTGGGCGATGCCAATACGAGTACCACCGAGAAGATTCAGAAGGAGGCCGAGTGCGCGCTGGCTATGGCAGTCGAGACAGCTAATGTGGCGTGGCAGAATGGAGTGCGCGGATACAAAACGCTAGCCCTGGAGCACAAGCTGGCTGCCAAGCGGGGCAACTTCTTCGAGGCATACAACGCGATGGACCTGCTGGACAAGGACTCCGCGATGCCCAAGAGCAACGGGGAGCGGACCGGTCCAGCGATGGTTCGGCCACTCCTCGGCCCAATGCTTGAACTTGCTGAGTGCCGGCAACCGGATGGCTCGCTGAACGAGTTTGCCGCCGCTGACATATTGCGCTTGCATGGCGCGCTTGCAAAGGTGCCGCAGGCCAGCGCCGAGCGCAAAGCAGCGTTGGAAAATATTCACGCTGCAGTCATGCGGTTCATCGACGCCACTTCCAAGCCGGGAGCAACCGTGCGGGAGGTTTTGGTACCGGTTCTTGAAGGCGGGCTCTTCGAAGCAGACTTCCGATTGATCCAGGCATTTGGCGATAAGTCACCTCCACCGCCCGAACCAAAGGCAAGAGGGAAGGAAGCCAAGGAGGACCGACGCAAACGCGGATGGCACGCGCTCTTCAATACCCCTTGGCGAGAGATTGCTCGGTATCGTGCCTACCTTGGTGGAGAAGCCGAACTTGCGACTCATCAAGTCGTCAAGGGTTCTGAATTCCAGCATGTCATGGTTGTCATGGACGATGAGGAGGCCGGCGGCACGCAGTTCTCCTACGACAAACTCTTCGGTGCTGAGGACCTGAGTCCGACAGATCGGAAAAATATTGATGATGGAAATGAGACCATCATTGATCGAACTCTACGGCTTCTGTACGTTACTTGCAGTCGAGCTGAGGAAAGCCTTGCTCTAGTTCTTTGGGCTAAGGACCCAAATGCAGTGCTCGATTCAATCAAGCGGTCCGCATGGTTCTCCGTGGACGAGGTGATCCTTTTGAAGTAGCTATCGCTCAGATTATTTCAACAGTCGAGTGGGGTGGCGACGACAGCTACTGTTGCATTGGTATAAGTCATGATTGATAGATGAGGGCCGGCACGCGGCCGTTAGAACCTGTTAAGGCAGGCCGATGTATGTCCGACTGAGTCCAGCTAGTTGCCACGCTAGGTCTGACTGTGTAGAAGGCAGACGAGCGGGGGACTGATAAACCATGCGTGGTTTAATCAATAAGCTTGCAATCTCTGTCGATCGCGATCGCTTTTGGCGTGACGGCAGCATAGTCTTCTGGCTGCCATTTAATGATGGGCCTTGGGACGCGCGGGCGAGTTGCGTCGACATGGTTGCTTGGGACGGAAGGGAGAGCAAATACGATTGCCTGCTCTCGGTCGTCGCTTCGAAATAAGACCTTATTTGCATTGTCTTTGTCTTTGGATCGTCCGGTGCACGCAGACTCTGGGAGAAGATCAGTTTCGAACGCTATGCGTCCGACGCTTGAACGGACTGGTTGATCGTTAAAGGCGAGAACTGACGCTGCGCTAAGGGAAAGACCCGCAGAGAGCATCACTGCAAATGTATTGAATAATGCAATCCATCCACGGGCACGCGATGTTTCATTTTCGGGTACAGATTTACCGAATATTTGTTCGAAGCCAAAATAAAGAACAACGGCGGAGCCTTCAGCAAGAAGCATTACCACGGCCATCGCTAACGATACGTGCCCGAAGGCGCGCAGGAAGACACCTACATTGGAAGCCAAGGGTAGTTTGTCAGATACCGCACCGAATATTGTCGCGAGATCGGTTTGGGTGCGGGCGCGACCAAACCAAATTGCGACAAGTACGAGAAGACCCCAGAGCCACTGACATCCAGGGCAGGTGGCGAGCGAACTGTCGGACAGCACACGGCAACCGAAGTAAAGGGACGCCGCCACGCCACCAAATGACACGATGAACAACCACTGAACGCCGTCCTCGACCGTGATGGCCTGTCGCCAGTTGATGGTGCCAATGCCTTGTAGAAGCAATACGAATACGACGGCTACCGTGATTCTTCCAGACGATGCATTGGTCGCATGTTCACGGAGGCGAGAGATTGCCGTTTCTTTGACCTTAACCGTTTCGCTCCACTTCGGAATTCCGGCGACCGCGAACCACGATGCAATGATGGGAATCGCTATAACGAGAACTGCAGCCCAGAATATCTTGGCAATTGTAAGCATTTGACTATAAATGTCCATTAATGGAGAAGTCAGTAGTATATGCCTTGCGTTATGTCGAAGTGGAGCGGCCCCACGTATCTGAGGACACGAGGACTCTCTTAAAATAAGGGATAGTCTTGTGCCTATCAGTAAGCCTAGTCATGACGTGGAAAGCATCGAAATTCTGACCGAGCCGGAGCGCCGTCGTCGGCGCACGGCGCAAGAAAAAATCGCCATCGTGCAGGAAACATTGGAGCCGGGAGCGTCGGTGTCGGCCGTTGCACGTCGGCACGGCGTCAATGCCAACCAGGTGTTCGGCTGGCGCAAGCAATACCAGGAAGGCAGTCTGGCGGCGGTGAAGGCAGGCGAAACCGTTGTGCCGGCATCTGAGCTGGCCGCCGCCATCAAGGAAATCAAGGAACTGCAACGGCTACTCGGGAAGAAGACGCTGGAGGTCGAAATCCTGAAAGAAGCCGTGGAATGGGGCCGTTCAAAAAACCTGATTGCGCGCTCGCCCTTGCTGCCGGGGGACGACCGATGAAGACGGTCTGCGAAGTTCTCGGCGTGGCGCGCTCTGCCGTGGCGGTGAAGCGAACTCGCTCGTCTGACTGGCGCGATGGTCGCCGTGCCCGCATGACCGATGATGCCGGGTTGGTCGAGGAGATTCAGGCCCAGGTGGCGCATCTGCCGACCTACGGCTACCGGCGTGTCTGGGCGCTGCTGCGCCGCAGTCGGGAGCAGACCGGTGCGCCGTGCATCAACGCCAAGCGCGTGTATCGGGTCATGCGGGAGCATCAGTTGCTGCTGCGCCGCCCTGGCGTGCGGCGAGACAAGCGGCGACATGACGGTCGCGTTGCCGTGGACCGCAGCAACACCCGCTGGTGCTCCGATGGCTTCGAGTTCCGGTGCGACGATGGTACGCCGCTGCGCGTGACGTTTGCGCTGGACTGCTGCGACCGCGAGGCGATTAGCTGGGCAGCGACGACCGGCGGGCATAGCGGTGATATGGTGCGCGACGTGATGCTGGCCGCCGTCGAACAGCGCTTCGGCACCACACAGGCCGCGCAGCCCATTGAATGGCTGACGGACAACGGCTCGGCCTACATCGACCATCGCACGCGCAGCTTCGCTCGCGAACTGGGTCTTGAGCCGCTGACCACGCCGGTTCGTTCGCCGCAGAGCAATGGCATGGCCGAATCGTTCGTGAAGACCATGAAGCACAATTACGTCGCCTATATGGACAAGTCTGACGCACCAACAGCGCTCTCGCGTCTGGCTATCGCGTTTGAACACTACAATGAGCGCCACCCGCACAAAGCCCTGAAATACCGCTCGCCTCGCGAGTTCAGGCGTAATTTGGTGTCATCAACCTAACGGTGTCCGCGTGTCCTGAGTTACAGGGGCAACTCCAAGTCGGAAATGGCTGACGCCAATACTAAGCCACGTCGTAGAAAGAACAAACCGATCAACATGCAAAAGACGTTTGAGCTGGTTCTGCGCAACTACCCGGACCTTCCCAAGCGTGGCTGGCCGTACCTGCCGTGGATGAAGGCAATCGACATTGATTTCAAGATCTTCGGATTCAAGCCTGGCGACCGCGTATACCTGGACACCAACTACGTGACCCGGCAGATCACGATCACGCCGGACTACAGCCAGTTGGCGTTGCGAGAGCAGTCGTACCACGATCCTGACCGGGGACCGTCGCCGCTATAACGTCTGCAAGGGCCGCTTGATGCGGCTCTAGCGACTGGGACGCAAGTGTTACCCGAATGCGCTTGACTGCCGGGGCGACACCGCCCCGGCCATTGTCGCGAACGCCGCGACTCACACCGATAGCCATCGTCAACAACTGTCACGATCGCAAGGCCCGTGAGGCCGCGCTGCGCCTGCCGAAGCTACCGAATGGCGTCCAATCACCGCCCGCCAACCCGCCGCTTCACAACTGCCCCCCGCTGCAACACATACTCGACCCGCGCGCCTTCATCGGCAACGACTCCGATATCTTCGAGCGGATTCCCATCCAGCACGACGAGATCGGCGATCGCCCCCACGGCAACCACCCCAAGATGCCCGGTCATATTCACAATCTCCGCCGCCACCGTCGTCGCCGACCTGAGCGCTTCCAGATTCCCAAGCACCTCCGCCCGAATCCGGAACTCCCCAGACTGAAACGCGTGCATCTCGCCGAGCAGATCCGACCCGAACCCCATCTTCACGCCGGCCTTCGCATAGATATCGAGCGACTCGCGTCCTTTCTGCTGCACGGAAGCCACCTTCGCGATGGAGTCCGCCGGCATCCCGAACTCCGCTCCATGTTTCGCCAGCGCGTCATAAGTCACAAGCGTCGGCACCACAAACGCCCCCCGCTCATGCATGAGCGCGGCAGCCGCTTCATCCACGAGATTCCCGTGCTCGATCGTCCGCACGCCGCATCGCACGGCCCGCGCAATCGCCCGCCCCGTATATGCATGCGCCATCACATACGTATTCGCGGCCTCGGCCTCGTCGACGATCGCCCGAATCTCGTCCTCCGAATACTGCGTGTTCGCGATCGGATCGGTCGGCGAAGCCACGCCGCCTGACGCCATGATCTTGATCTGCGTCGCGCCTTTCTGAATCTCCTCACGCACGGCGAGCCGCACGCCTTCGACGCCATCGACCACTCGCGCAATCGCCCCCGTCCTGAAACAGCAGGAGCAGGGCTCCAGCACGTCGCCGCGCGGCCGGAAATCCCCATGCCCGCCCGTCTGCGACAGCGCCTTCCCCGACGGAAAAATCCGCGGCCCCGGAATCAGCCCCGTCTCGACCGCCTGCATCAGGCTCCAATCCGCGCCCCCCGCATCCCGCACACTGGTAAACCCACGCGACAACATCGCATCGAGAATCGGCAGTGACCGAATCGCTGCGAGAATATTCGGCTGCGTCGCATTCGCGCCCAGGTTCGCATTCGACGCCAGCACATGCACATGGCAATCGATGAACCCCGGCATCACGGTCTTGCCGCGCACGTCGATCACCTGCGCATTCGGCAAATCCACCGGCCGATCGGTGACTTCGACGATCCGCTCGCCTTCGATCACGACATGATGATGTTCGAGCAACACGCCTCGTTCGAGGTCGAGCACGTTGCCGCCTTGAAGCACGGTAATAGTCATGGAGAAAAAATCCTTATCGAGTCGTTGCGGCCGCACGCTTCGCATCCTTCACGAAGCGCGTACCGACGAAACTGACGGCCGCCGCGAGCATCACGTAGAACGCGGGCGCCATGTTGCTGCCGGTGCGGGCGATGAGCCACGTGATCAGGAACGGCGCGAACCCGCCGAAGATCGTCACCGCGAAGTTGTACGCCACGGACAACCCGGTCGACAGCACCTTGGTCGGAAACAGCTCCGCGAACGCCGCGAGGATCGGCCCCGTATAGGTCGCGATCAGCACGCCGAACACGGCCTGGAACACGATCAGCGACGCGAACCCGGGCGCATGGTTGATCCACGAGAACATCGGCCATGCGAGCACGAGGATCGCGAGCGCCGAGCCGGACAGGAACACGCGCCGTCCCCACGCGTCGGCGAGTCGCCCGACGATCGGCGAGCAGCACATGATCATCAGCCCGCCGACCATGCCGGCCGTGAAGCCGGTCGATTGCGGCAGATGCAGCGTGCGCACGGAATAGGTCGGCATGTAGAACAGCAGCACGTAAGTGCAGACGGTCCACAGGATGACCATCGAGAAACTCGCGAACGTTTCGCGCGGATACGTGTGCAGCACTTCCTTCAGCGGCGAGCTTTCCTTCGCCTGCGATTCGACGGCGCTGAACGCGGGCGTCTCGTCGATATGGCTGCGAATGAAGTAGCCGACCGGCCCGACGATGATCCCGAGCAGGAACGGCAGCCGCCAGCCCCAGCTATGCAGCGCCTGCGTGTCGAGCGACGTCGTGACGAACGTGCCGGTCGCCGCACCCAACAGCACCGCGAAGCCGATGCTCGACTGGATCCAGCTCGAGTAATACGCGCGCTTCTCCGCCGGCGCGTATTCGGTGAGGAACGCGGTGGCGCCGCCCATCTCGCCGCCGGCCGAGAAACCTTGCAGCAGCCGCGCGACGACGATCATCAGCGGCGCGGCGATGCCGGCCTGTTCGTAAGTCGGCGCGATCCCGATCAGCGCGGTGCCGGCCGCCATCAGCAGGATCGTGAGCGACAGCGCGGCCTTGCGCCCGACCTTGTCGGCATAGACGCCGAGCACGATGCCGCCCACCGGCCGCATGAAGAAGCCCACGCCGAACGTCGCGACGGTGAGCAGTACGGATGTCAGTTCGTTGCCGGTCGGGAAAAACAGCTTCGCGATGATCACCGCGAAGAAGCTGTAGACGGTGAAGTCGAACCATTCGAGGCCGTTGCCGATGACGGTCGCGACGATGGCGCGGCGGCGCTGTTGCACCGCCGCATCGACGGAAGGCGCGGCGCGCGGGGAAAGCGTTCCTTGCATGGTCTCTTCCTTGGTCAGAAGACGGGACGGCTGCCCCGCTTGAATCCCATACTAAGGAGAGCCGGATTTTTTTCTGAAACGAAAGATTCGCATGCAGGCATGCGCTGCACGCATGCGTCGTGTTCGGGCGTTCGGGGCATTCAGGCCCCGGTCTGCTGCTCCGCCTGTTCGAACAGCCAGCGGGTGAACAGGCGGGCGGCCTGGTTCTGAGCGCGGTCGTTCGGCGAGATCACGTAATAGCCGCCGCCGTGGCTTGCGGACGCTTCCGTCACGCGCACGAGCAGCCCGGCTTCGATGCACGCGTCGATCATGTAACGCCAGCCGAGCGACACGCCTTGGCTGAGAATCGTCATCTGCACGATCTGCGGATACGAGTTGATCGTGATGTCCTGCGGCTGCGCCTTCTGCCGGTCGACGTCGTTCAGGTCGAACCATTCGGACCACGACATCCATTGCCGCTGGCCGTCTTCGAGGCGCAGCAGCGTTTCGTTCGCGAGATCGGCCGCGTCGAGCGTGCGGCCGGCCAGATAGCCGGGCGCGCAGACGGGGAACACTTCTTCGTCGAACAGCCGGCGCGCGGTGTATTCGGCCGGCGCCTGCTGGCGCACGTAGTAGACACCGACGTCGAATTCCGCGGGCGACATCGATGCAAGACTGTCGCGTACGATCAGGCGCAGCTTGATGTTCGGATACGTGGCGCGAAAATTCGGCAGCCGCGGCGTGAGCCACAGCAGCGCGACGCCGGATGAGCACGCGATCGTCAGTTCGAGATCGCCGTACGGCTTCATCACGTCGTGCGTGGCTTGCGCGCATTGCGTGAGCAGATGGTGGACCTGCGCCGCGTATTGCTCGCCGGCGATCGTCAGCCGCAGCGAACGGTGTTCGCGAACGAACAGCGAGCGGCCGAGGAATTCCTCGAGCTGCTGGATCTGGCGGCTGATCGCGCTTTGGGTCAGGTGCAGTTCGGCGGCGGCTTTCGTGAAACTCGCGTGCCGCACGGCGGCTTCGAACGCGACGAGGCACTGCAGGGGCGGGAGAGGCGTGATGCGCATGGCGGGCAGGGAGTCGAGGGCGCTGCCTCCATGATACGGGGGGAGTCGACGGAAATCGTAATCTATGAAGGGCGTCGTGGATTCGCGATATTCGTGCGAAGATTGAGCGAAACAACCCCGACACGTTCCCGAGAACGACGTGACCCTATCAAACCCTGAGAGCAAAGTGAACGCCGTCCACCCACCCTGGATGCCCGTCGCGCTGGCCGAACTCGGCATCCGCCGCCACCCGCCGGGCAGCATCAACCCACGCATCGTCGAGTACAACAACCAGACGAACCTGGTCGGCTACGACGACAAGATTTCCTGGTGCTCGTCGTTCGTGAACTGGTGCGTGGCGCACGCCGGATTCCGCGGCACCGGCTCCGCGCTCGCACGCTCGTGGCTGGAATGGGGCAAACCGCTGGAGCGTCCGGTGTACGGCTGCATCGCGATCCTGACGCGTGACGACCCGACGAGCTGGAAAGGGCACGTCGGTTTCTACCTGCGTCACGACGCCGAACACGTCCACCTGTTCGGCGGCAATCAACTGGAAGAAGTTCGCGAACTCGCGTACCCGCTGAACGAAGTGATCGGCTACCGCTGGCCGATGCCGGATAACCACCGCGCCGTGGTTGAGTAACGGTGCGAGCCGTCGACGCGGCCTGCATCTGTATCGGGCATCGGCTTCAATTCTTCGCGACGGCCTCCACCTCCGGCCCACCCGCCGCATCGTTCCTGCTCCACCCACCCCCCAGCGACCGATACAACGCCACCGCCGCCAGCGCGTGCTCGCGCTTGACCTGGTTGAGCGAATCCGAATCGCGCAGATATACCTCCTGCGCTGACAGCACATCCAGAAAATCCGTCGCACCGCCCTTATAAAGCTGATTCGCCAACCCAAGCGCCTTGTCCGAAGCCGAAAGCGCGCTACCCAACTTCCGCGTCGCCTCATCGGAACTGACGAGATTGGCGCGCGCATCCTCGACTTCCCGCAACGCTTGCAGCATCGTCTGCCGTAATCCGAGTTCGGACTCGCGCATCCGGCTTTCGCTCTGCGAGATATCGGCGGTAATCCGTCCCGCGTTGAAGATCGGGCTCGTCGCGCTCAACGCCGCGCTGAACAGGTTATCGGTCAACGTTGGCAACCCGAGATACGAAGCCGCGAGAATCCCGTCCGTCAGGTTCAACGAAAACTTCGGATACCGTTCGGCCTTCGCCACGCCGACTTGTGCCGCACGACGCTCGACTTGAGCATAGGCAGTCAGCACATCCGGCCGCCGCAACAACGCTTGCGAAGGCAACGTCCCCGGCGCGCCCGCCGGCGGCGCGGGAATCTCGCCAGCCTGCGCCAGCACGAGCCGATCGACCGATTCCGGCGTGCGCCCGGAATACACGGCAATCAGATTGAGCTGATGCGAAATCTGCGCCTGCGTCGGCGGAATCCGGGCTTCGAGTGCATCGAGCTGGTTCTGCGCCCGCGTCACGTCGAGTTCCGTCGACAGCCCGAACGCCTGCCGCTTGCGCGTGAGTTCGAGCGCATGCTGGCGGATTTTCGCGTTGTCCTGCAGGATCTTCAATTCCTGCTGCGCCCAGCGCAGATCGACATACGCGGATGCCGCATCGGCCGCGAGCGCGAGCCGCATCGCATCTTCCGCATGCTTTTGCCCGACCAACTCCGCTTGAGCAGCAAGCAGATCGAGCCGCTCTCCGCCGAACACATCGGGCGACCAGCTCAGCGCGAGCCCGGCGCCCGCCTGCCGCACGTAGCCGAGCGGCGGCGGCGTGTTCTGCCGCGCATCGGCCGCGTGCGCGGTCGCGTCGAGTTCGGGCAGCAGCACCGCGCGTTTCTGCACGGTCAGCGCCTGCGCCTGCTTCACGCGTTCGGCCGCGGCTTGCAGATCGAGATTGCCGTCGAGCACCGCGGCGATCAGCTTGTCGAGCACGGGATCGTGGAATTGCGCCCACCAGGCGGCGGCGTCGATATCCGCGCGCGGCACATTGGTATCCCAACCATCAGGCGCGAGCGTTCGAACCGAATCCTGAAGCGCCGGATGCTGCGCGGGCTGCACCGCACACCCGGCGGCGAATGCGCTGACGGCCAGCGCGACGAGTAACTTCTTCATGATGACGATCCCTTGACCTCAGTGCGCGTCCGGCGGCGGCGCGTTCAACGTAATGGGTTTGGAAAACACGACGGCAAGCAGCGCGACGACGAAGCACAGCGACAGCGCGTAGTACGCATCCGCATAAGTCAGCGTCAGCGCTTCTCGGTAGATCAGCCGATGCAGGTTCGCGAGCCCGGCCTGCGCGGTATTCAGCGTATTGCCGGCCACCGATCCCCAGTACGCGGCCTGGCGGTCGAGCAGCGACGCGATCTGCGGTTCGCCGGCGCTCACGTGCTCGTTCAGCCGCAGATAGTGAAAATTCAGCCGGTCGTTCAGCATCGTCGCGCTCACCGCGATACCGATCGCGCCGCCGAGGTTACGCATCAGGTTGAACAGGCCGCTCGCCGATTTCAGCCGCGACTGCGGCAGCGAGCCGAGCGCCATCGTCACGATCGGCGGCACGCTGAACTGCTGGCCGATGCCGCGCAGCGCCTGCGGCAGCAGCAGCTCCCGCCAGCCCCAGTCGTGCGTGATCGGCGTATACAGGTAGCAGCCGAGGCCGAAACAGACCAACCCGAACACGAGCAGCGCACGCATGCTGAAGTAGCGCGCGGCGAACGCATACGCGCACAACGCGATCAACTGGAACGCGCCGACGGACAGCAGCGCGATGCCGATCTGCAACGAGCTGAACGCACGCACCTGCGCGAGAAACAGCGGCGTCAGGAACACGGTCACGAAAATCCCGATGCCGGTCACGAACGACAGCAGGCTGCCGATCCCGAAGTTGCGCACGGCGAGCGCGCGCAGGTCGACGATCGGGTCTTTCGCGGTCAGCGCATGCACGATGAACAGGAAGCCGCAGATGCCGGCGATCCACGCGCAGATCACGATCGCGTCGTCGCCGAACCAGTTCTTGCGCGGGCCTTCCTCGAGCACGTATTCGAGGCAGCCTAGGAAGCCGGACATCAACGCGATGCCGAGATAGTCGCCGCGCTTGATCAGGCTGAGATCGGGCGCGTCGATATGCACGTAGCGCGGCACGAGCACGGCTACCGCGATGCCCGGCACGAGGTTCAGGTAGAACAGCCAGTGCCACGACCATTGGTCGGTGATCCAGCCGCCGATCACGGGGCCGATCGCCGGCGCGAGCGACGCGAGCGCGCCGATGGTCGTCGACGCGATCAGCCGCTGCTTGCCGGGGAACAACACGAACGCGGTGGTGAACACGGTCGGGATCATCGCGGCGCCGAGCGCGCCCTGCATGCCGCGAAACAGGATCATCGAGTTGATGTCCCACGCGAGCCCGCACAGCATGCTGGTGATCGTGAAGCCGACGGCCGACGCGGCGAACAGCCAGCGCGTCGACATCACCTTCGACAGCCAGCCCGACATCGGGATCACGATGATCTCGGCGATCAGGTAGGCCGTCTGCACCCACGACAGTTCGTCCTGGCTCGCGGACAGCCCGCCGCCGATGTCGCGCAGCGACGACGCGACGATCTGGATGTCGAGCGTCGCCATGAAGAAGCCGACGCACATCAGCGCGAATGCGAACACGCGCTGCCTGGTCGGTTGCGACGCGGGGTCGCCGGAAAACGCGGTGGTCATCGTCGGCTCCCGCTCAGTTCTTGTGGTCGGTATGCACGGTCACGACCGCGGAGAGCCCGGGGCGCAGCACCTGCTCGATGCCCGGCTGCGGATCGAGATGCACGCGCACGGGCACGCGCTGGACGATCTTCGTGAAGTTGCCGGTCGCGTTCTCGGGCGGCAGCACGCTGAAGGTCGCGCCGGTCGCGGGTGCGAGGCTGTCGACGCGGCCGTGCAGGCGCGTGCTCGACGCATCGAGCGCGACGTCGACGCGATCGCCCGCGCGCATCTTGCGAAGCTGGTCTTCCTTGAAGTTCGCGTCGATCCACAGGCCGCTAGCCGGCACGACCGTCAGCAGCGGCACGCCGACGTTCGCGAGCATCCCCACGCGGCCCGTGCGGTTGCCGACGTAGCCGTCGACCGGCGAGCGGATCGTCGTGTATTCGACGTTGAGCGCCGCGACGCGCTGCGCGGCGAGCGCGGTGTTCACGCGGGCCCGCGCATCGGCGAGTTGCGCGCCGAGCACGTCGAGCTGCCGCTTCGATGCGAGCAGCGCGGCGTCGCTGCGTTCGACGGCCGCGCCGGCCTTCGAGTAATCGGCGTCCGCGCGCTCGACGATCTGGTTCGATACGGCGTCCGACTTCACGAGTTCGCGATAGCGCACGCGATCGGATGCCGCGCGCGTCAACTCGGCCGACGACGCATTCTTGTCTGCCGCGTGCTGACCGATCACCGCGAATTGCAGCTGCTGCTTCGCTTCGAGTTCGGTCACGGCGGAGCGCGCGCTGTCGACTTCTGCGCTGGCCTGAGCGAGCTTCGCGTCGTAGTCGCGCGCATCGAGCTGCACGAGCACGTCGCCGGCCTTCACGCGCTGATTGTCGGTCACGAGGATCTTGTCGACGAAACCGCTGACCTTCGGTGCGAGCACCGTCACGTCACCGCCGACGTACGCATCGTCGGTGCTTTCCTGGAAGCGCAGCACGAACAGCCAGTCGAGCGCGGCGGCCGCGACCACGACGACGACGGCGCCCGCCGCGATGCGCATCCACGGCACGCGGCGTTGTTGCTTCGCGGGCCGCTCGGTTGTGGCTGCTTCGCGTGACGAGGCAGCGTCTTGAGTCGTATCCATCGATTCACCTATGTATATGCACTAATCAAAACGATCGACGTCGTCGTGTCGATCGAGGAAGGGGTTAGCGTTCCGGCAGGTTGTGCGTGATCCGGAACAATTCGTCTCTCAGTCGGGCCGCCTGCGCCGACCCGAAGTACCGCTCGAACGCTTCCTGCGCGGCGAGCCAGTGCACGTGCGCATCGGCCACCTTGGTTTCGCCGTGCGCGGTCAGCGCGAACGTCTGGCCGCGGCATGGCGGCTCGATCCGCCCCGTCACCAGCGCCGCGCCGACGAGCGGCCTGAGCGCGCGCAGCAACGCGGTGCGTTCGATCACCAGCACGTTCGACAGTGTCGCCATCGTCAGGCCGGGCCGCTCGCGCAGCAGCGCGAGGATGCTGTACTGCGACGGCGTGACGCCCGCCCGCGACAGATAGCGCTCGTAGAACTGCGAGATTCGCCGGGCGGCTTGCCGGACCGCGAAGCAATCGTCATCGGTGAGCGTGGTCTTGTGCATGTGCACATGTTAGGGGGCGGGGCGGCGCGAAGCGAGGGGCGGGACAGGATCAGATTGGTGTCGTGGCTGTACCAATCGGCGTCGCAAAGGCGCGTTCCCGCGCCCGGTCACGCCGCGGCCGGGACGCTCCAGCCTTCGCGGTCGCAATACGCGGCCGTGTAGTCGATGAACGCCTTCACCTTCGCGGGCAGCAGCGAGCGGTTCGCGTACGCGAGCTTGATTTCGACGAACGCATCGACGAGATCGGCGCCTTCCAGCAACTGCACGAGCGCGCCCGACGCGAGTTGGGCCTCGACGAGCGTTTTCGGGACGACGCCGATGCCGAAGTCGTGCATCACCATTTCGCGGTTGAACACGGGGCTGTTCGACGAGATGTCGAAACGGAACGGCACGGTGACCGTGTCGCCGTCGACGCGGAAGGACAGCGCCGGGCGGCGCAGCGACGGCGAGATCGGCACGAACGGATGATCGGCGAGGTCGGCCGGGCTTTCGGGGCGCGCATGCGCGTGCAGATACGCAGGCGTGGCGACGATCACGACCGGAATGCGCTCGATCAGCCGCACGACGGTCGATTCGCTCGTCAGCATGTACGGCACGACGATGCCGATGTCGTAGCCTTCGCCGACCAGATCGACCGGGCGCTCGGTCAGCGTGACGTCGAGGCGCACGTTCGGGTGCGCGGCCTTGAAGCCGGCGATCAACGGCACGAGCCGGTTCAGCGCGGCCGTCGTATGCGCGACGAGGCGCAGCAGGCCCTCGGGCTCGCGCGTGTGTGCCTGCGCTTGAACTTCCAGCGCGTCGAGCTCGTCGAGCACGGCCGCGCAACGCTCGTAGATTCGCTCGGCCGTCTCGGTCAGCGACACCTGGCGCGTGGTCCGGTGCAGCAGACGGCTGCCGAAACGCGCCTCCAGATCGGCCACCGCGCGCGAGACGACCGGCCGCGCGAGGCCGTGCATGTCGGCGGCGCGCGTGAAGCTGCGCATCTCCACCACCGACCGGAAGATCCGCAGCTTGTCGATGTAGTCCATGTCCGTCTCCTTGACGCGATGGCCGGCCGCCGGCCGTTGTTACCGCGGAGTGTACATTGACTTTATGCATATGCACATATAGATTCCGGAACATGAACGACATTCCGATTTCCGAGGCGTGCAACTGTCTCGCGCTGCGCCAGGCGGCGCGCTTCGTCACGCAACTGTACGAACGCCATCTGGCCCCGGTTGGCGTCACGCCCGCCCAGTTCTCGATCATGGTGAACCTCAAACGCCGGCCCGGCCTGCTGATGAGCGAACTCGCCGACACGCTCGTGATGGATCGCACGACCTTGCTGCGCGCGCTGAAGCCGTTGCAGCGCGATGGCTTCGTCGCGACGGCTGCATCCGAGCACGATGCGCGTGCGCATGCGCTCCATCTCACGAAGCTCGGCGAGCGCACGTTCGCGCAGGCGAAAGTTGCGTGGCAGGCCGCGCAAGACGAATTCGACGCGCAGTTCGGCCGCGATCGCGCAAAGGCGCTGCGTGACGAGTTGTTCAGCCTGACTGCGGAGCGTTAGGGCGAACTGGATTGGAATGCGAGCCATTATGTGATTTAGTTGCCGAATTTCGCTGAAAGTGGTTTTGTGTGGGTCCGGATTCGTGAAAATCTGGACAGTTTTTATTTCCAGTTGTAGAGTCCTCTGACGGATTTCACGCAGCCGGCGCCGCCGGCACGCGTCACGAGGAGCAACCGGATGCTGCAGTTGAGTGACCGCGACGACGCGATGTTGCGCGGGGATTTCGGCGACGGCGTCGCCCGTGCGATGCGAATCGTCGCGCGCACCGCGCAAGTGATGTCCGCGCCTCACCTGATCGACATTACGTCCGCGCATATCGACGGCTGCCTGTACCACGGCCAGACCAGCCTCGACTTCGTCGACTATTTCGTCGAAACGGGCGCGAAGGTCGCGGTGCCGACCACGTTGAACGTCGGCTCGCTCGACTTGATCCATCCCGAGCTGTACCACGGCGATCGCACGATCCAACGCGATGCGCGGCGCCTGATGGACGCGCATTTGTTGCTCGGCTGCGAATCGAGCTTCACGTGCGCGCCGTATCAGCTGAAGCATCGCCCCGCGCTGGGCGAGCAGATCGCGTGGGCCGAATCCAATGCGATCGTGTTCGCGAACTCGGTGCTGGGCGCACGCACGAGCCGCTACGGCGATTTCCTCGACCTGGCTGCCGCGATCACGGGGCGCGCGCCGTATGCGGGGCTGCATGTCGACGCGAACCGCGCCGCGCGGATCGTGTTCAATGCGCCGGACTTCAGCAGCCTGCCGTCGCGCGACATCTATTTCGCCGCGCTCGGGCTGGCGGTCGGCAAGATCGCGGGCGCGGTCGTGCCGGCGATCGTCGGGCTGCCGGCGGACACTACCGAGGACGAACTCAAGGCGCTCGGCGCGGCCGCCGCGTCGAGCGGGGCCGTCGCGCTGTTCCATGCAGTGGGCGTGACGCCCGAGGCGCCGACGCTCGACGCCGCGTTGCACGGGCGCGCCGCGCAACGCACGGTCGATATCGCGATGGCCGATCTCGACGAGATTCGCCGCACGCTGAATCACGGCGCGGCCGGCGACGCGCTCGTCGCGGTCGCGCTCGGCACGCCGCATTTTTCGCTGGCCGAATTCCGCACGCTCGACACGTTGCTCGACGCCTTCGACGGCAAGCCGGCCTGCGATTTCTACGTGAACACGAGCCGCTTCATTTTGTGGGAGCTGGAAGAAGCCGGCCTCGCGGAGAAATTCGCCGCGCGCGGCATCCAGATCGTCGTCGATACCTGCACGTACATCACGCCGGTGATGAAGCAGTTGTCGGGGCTGGTGATGACCAACTCGGGGAAGTGGGCGTCATATGCGCCCGCGAACATCGGCGTGACGGTCGCGTACGGCAGCATGCGCGAATGCGTGCGGTCCGCGTACGAAGGCAAGGTGCGATTCGATGACTGAAGCGACGGGCAAGTTCTTGGCGGGCGACACGCTCGTGCCGGGCAGCGCGTGTGCGCGTCCGTTCGTGCTCGACAAGCCGCTGAGCTTCTGGGGCGGCTACGACTCGGGCGCGGGCAGGATCGTCGATCGTGGGCATCCGCAAGCCGGCGCGAGCCTTGCCGGCAAGGTGATGGTGATGCCGCACGCGAAGGGCTCGAGTTCGAGCAGCAGCGTGCTCGCGGAAGCGGTGCGCAACGGCACGGGGCCGGTCGGGATCGTGCTGAAGGAACGCGACCTGATCATCTCGATCGGCGCGATCGTGGCCGCCGAGTTGTATGCGATCGCGGTGCCGGTGGTGTGCGTGGCCGACGATGTGTATGACGCAATCGTCGCCGCGACGGGCGAGGTGCGAATCGAGGCGGGCGAAGGGGATGGCGGTGCGCGGATTTATCTGGGCGCTGATGCTCGTCCGGGCGGATCCGGTTTGACCTGAACGAGCGGCGCGCATTGACGGCGAGTCAGGCGGTGGCCGCGGCGATGCGAACCGGGGCGAGCAGCGTCGTTCGCCGCGCGGTAGCCGCACCTGTCCCGGTCAGATGAAGCGTACGTGTCGGGTTTCTTCCTGCGTGAGCGACAGCGCTTGAGCTGCCGCGTTCATTTCGCGTTTGCCGCCCGGCTGCGCCAGTCTTCTGATTTCGGGCCACACGATCGCGCCGAACAGGATGCGCAGGATCGCACTCAGCACGCACAAGCCGATTACACTCGCGCTGATCAGCGCAAACACGTCGAACATCGAATCCATGCTGAGCGTCACCGCGGATACGATTCCGCTGACCACGGCCGCGGCGACCACGCAAATGAGCATGACGAAAAGATCGGCCCGGGCGCCGGCGACTTTGGCGGGGCGCAGCAGATAAGCCGAACCGTCGGTCATGTTGCGGATGCCGTAGACGATCTGGCGATCCTGGTCGTCGGCATAGGCGACGTTCAATCGATCGCCATCGGCGATGAACAGGCGGGTCGTCCGGTTGGTCCTGAACACGAGGGGGGACGCGAGCGAATCGAGTTGGAGTGTGATTTCCTCGATACTTTGCGTCGTCGCGCCCAGGTTGTTGCTCCAGATCTTCGTCTCGATCGATTGCTGGCCGATTGCCGTCACGCGGCCGGATACGGTCTGCATGTCGTGGTTCGTCATGGGCCGCTCCGCTCCGCGCTGAAACCGGACGGTTCGCCTAGCCAGCCATCCTGGGCTTCGCGTCGCTGCGGCTGGAAGATCAGGTCGGACAAGCCGCCGATGGCGACCACGTTGCCAACCAGACCGACAGTGGCCACGACGGTGGCCATTGCCGAGGTGAACGCCCAACCTGAATGGAGTGCCGCGGCAGCGATACCCAGACTCAGCACGAGCAGGCACGACGACCAGGCAAGCAGCGACAGGTTCCGTCGCTTTTGCGCGCGCACGTCGTACGGCGCGATGGCAAGGTTGCCGCTCCTGATCCACGCGATTCGGCGACGGCCGCGATGCTCGAATGTGCAGGCGCGCACCGACATGCCGGGCCTCAGTTTCTCGATCTGCTTGAATGCTTCTTCATCGACGTCGCTGGCCGTGACGAAGTAGCAGACGTTCTGCATCGTCAAACGGTATGGCGGGTTCTTCCTGACATCGGCCTTGACTCGGATGAGGTTGGTATCGACGCGGTCGATCGTGGCCTCGATCAGGGTGGTGCGATTGGGCATAGGTCGGAGAGGGCGTGGGGCCGCGCGACGTCGTTTTGATGTGGCGCCCATCATACGCCACAGCTTTCGGCGGGCCGTCCGGCATTGCCGGGCGAAAGGTTGGCCGGCGCGTGGCACTGAAATGCGCGCGCAGCCGCACCCGCACCCTGCCGCGAGCGGTCCGGCGTGATTCGCGCACCGGTGCCCGGGTCACCGCTGACGCGATTACCTCGCAGCCGCTTCCCGAAACGCGCTTGGCGTCTGCCCGGCCCAGCGCCGGAACGCGCGCGTGAAATTCGCCGGGTCGGTGAATTGCAGCCGCTCGGCGATCGTTTTCAGGTCGAGATCCGATGCGGCGAGCAACTGCTTTGCGTCGCGAAACCGCGCTTCGTCGAGCAATTGCCGATAGCTCGATCCCGCTTCCTCCAGCCGGCGCCGCAGCGTGCGCGTCGACACGAGCAGCGCATCGGCGAGCGTGTCCGGCCCCGGATAATCGCCGGCTGCGCGCGCCAGTTCCGCCCGCACGCGCTCGACCAGATCGCCTTCCTCCTGCCGCACCTGTGCATATTCGCGTTCCACCTGCACGAGCGCCTGCCGGTGCGCGACTTCATCGGCGAGCGGCAGCGGCCAGTCGAGCACGTCGTGCGCGACCCACAGCGCATTGGCCGCGCAGCCGAATTCGACCGGCGGCAACGTATCGCGGTAGCGCGCGAAATACGCGGGCTCCGGCCACGCGAATTGCAGCCTGATCGGCGGCGACGGGCGACCGGCCCATTGCGCGATGTTCTGCGCGAGCCCCGTCAGCACGAATTCGAACATCACGTGATGCTGCAGCACGGGATTCGCCTGCACGCCGTGCAGTTCGAGCGTCGCGCCGCGTTCGTCTTCCGCATAGGTCAGCCGGTACTGGCGATTGCGCATCCGGAAGTAGCGCTGCGTGACCGACAATGCTTCGCGGATGTCCCGCGCGGTCAGCGTCGCATAGCCGAGAAAGCCGTGCACGGTCGGCTTCAGCAGCAGCCCGAACGCGAGCCCGATGCCCGGATCGCCGCCGATCTCGATCGCGTTGAGCACGAGCCGCCCCCATTGCGACGGCGCGACGCGCGCATCCGGTTCGGCCAGCACCGCGTCGCGCAGGCCCGTGCCGGCACGCACGGCGGCCAGATCGACGCCGCGTGCGGCCAGCGCCTGCAGCAGCAGGCGCGTATAGGCGACCGGAATCGTCGGCCGGCGCAGCCCGAGGCGGTCCTTGCGAGACGGGGAGGTCATGTCGTTTTGGCCGGAAATGACAAGCATTATGGCTGTTTGCCCCCTCACGTTCAAGGCGCCGCCCGCCTACGATGGCAGGCATCGCTTACTGGCCGAATCATCATGACGACCCCCTTTCCCCACCTGCTCGCTCCGCTCGATCTCGGCTTCACGACGCTGAAGAACCGCGTGCTGATGGGCTCGATGCATACCGGCCTCGAGGACAGCCGCAAGACGCTGCCGCGCCTCGCCGAATATTTCGCCGAGCGCGCGCGCGGCGGCGTCGGCCTGATCGTGACGGGCGGCTTCGCGCCGAACGTGGCCGGCTGGACCAAGCCGTTCGGCGGCACGCTGATGACGTCGGCCGCCGTGCGCCGGCATCGCGAGATCACGGATGCGGTGCATGCGGAGGACGGCAAGATCGCGCTGCAGATCCTGCATACGGGCCGCTACGGTTATCACCCGTTCGCGGTCGCGCCGTCGAAGATCAAGTCGCCGATCTCGCCGTTCGCGCCGCACGAACTGAGCGCGCGCGGCGTCGAGCGGCAGATCCGCGCGTTCGTGCGTTGCGCGAAGCTGGCGCGCGAAGCCGGTTATGACGGCGTCGAGATCATGGGCTCCGAAGGCTACCTGATCAACCAGTTCATCTCGATGCATACGAACAAGCGCAGCGACCAGTGGGGTGGTGCGTACGAGAACCGCATCCGCTTGCCGATCGAGATCGTCGAGCGCACGCGCGAAGCGGTCGGCCGCGACTTCATCCTGATCTATCGGCTGTCGATGCTCGACCTGATTCCGGATGGCAGCGACTGGAACGAAACCGTGCAGCTCGCGAAGGCGGTCGAGCGCGCGGGTGCGACCATCATCAACACGGGGATCGGCTGGCATGAAGCGCGCGTGCCGACGATCGCGACGTCGGTGCCGCGCGGCGCGTTTGCGTGGGTGACGAAGAAGATGAAGGGCGAGGTCGGCATTCCGCTCGTGACGACCAACCGGATCAACCGGCCCGAAGTGGCCGAGCAGATTCTCGCGGACGGCTGCGCGGACATGGTGTCGATGGCGCGCCCGCTGCTCGCGGATCCCGAGTTCGTCGTCAAGGCGGCGCAGGGCCGGGCCGACGAAATCAACACGTGCATCGGCTGCAACCAGGCGTGCCTCGATCATGCGTTCAAGAACCGAATCGCGTCGTGCCTGCTGAATCCGCGTGCGTGCCACGAGACGGAGCTGAAATACACGCCTACGCCGCAGTCGAAGCGCATCGCGGTGGTGGGCGCGGGGCCGGCCGGGCTCGCGTGCTCGACGGTGCTCGCGCAGCGCGGCCATCAGGTCGACCTGTTCGACGCGGCGCCGGAGATCGGAGGCCAGTTCAACATGGCGAAGCGGATCCCGGGCAAGGAGGAGTTTCACGAAGCGTTGCGCTACTTCGGCCGGCAGGTCGAGTTGACCGGCGTGAAGCTGCACCTGAACCGCCGCGTCGACGCGAGCGACCTGATCGCGGGCGGCTACGACGAAATCGTGCTGGCGACCGGCGTCGCGCCGCGCGACCCGAAGATTCCGGGGCAGGACGGGCCGAACGTGCTCAGCTATATCGACGTGCTCGCGGGCAGGCAGCCGGTCGGCCGGCGGGTCGCGGTGGTGGGCGCGGGCGGGATCGGCTTCGATGTCGCCGAATATCTGGTGCAGGACGGCGAGTCGCCGGCCCTCGATCTGGACGCTTGGAAGGCCGAGTGGGGCGTGACCGACCCGGCCGCGACGCGCGGCGGCGTGACGCGTGCGCGGGTGTCGGCGCCCGCGCGGGAGGTGACGTTGCTGCAGCGCAAGGCCGCACCGCTCGGCAAGGGCCTCGGCAAGACGACCGGCTGGATTCACCGTGCGACGCTGAAGATGAAGCAGGTGAAGATGATCGGCGGCGTGAATTACGAACTGATCGATGCACGCGGATTGCACGTGTCGTATGGCGAGCAGCGCACCGATCACGAATTGATCGAAGCCGACACGGTCGTGCTCTGCACGGGGCAGGAGCCGCAGCGCGCATTGCTCGCGCCGCTGCAGGCGGCCGGGCGCTCGGTGCACCTGATCGGCGGCGCGGAACTGGCCGCCGAACTCGATGCGAAGCGTGCGATCGATCAGGGGGCGCGGCTGGCGGCGCGGCTGTAACGGGCGTTGCTGCGCCGTTCGCCCGGCGGCAGTCCCCCGGCGGTGATCCGCGGCGGGCGGGGCTTGTCGCGCGCTGCGCCGATGCGTCGAACCGCGGAAGCCGAACCGCGATGAGCGGCCGCGTCGACCGCGCTGCCACCCGACGTGCGGCAGAACGCAGCCGCGCAAGGCCCGCGCGGCTCAGGCCGCTTCGGCCCGTTCTTCCTCTTCCGCTTCGAGCATCGCCTTGACGATCAGATAGACGGCCGGCAGGTCGTCGTCGTCGCGGCGCCAGTCGACCGGCTCCTCGACGTCCGCGGCGACCAGCCGACTGTCGCGCAGCCGGATGAATGCATCGACGACGGCCGGCTCGTTGCGGCTCAGGAAACCGGCATTCGAGAATGCCAGCTCCTCGACGTTCAGCA
This sequence comes from Burkholderia sp. AU32262, assembly GCF_020419985.1. Classification (NCBI taxonomy): domain Bacteria; kingdom Pseudomonadati; phylum Pseudomonadota; class Betaproteobacteria; order Burkholderiales; family Burkholderiaceae; genus Burkholderia; species Burkholderia sp. AU32262. Next base: position 222,183 of record NZ_JAIZRS010000009.1, on the reverse strand, counting down.
ACGCCTGCCAGCTCATCGTGCGGACGGCGGCCGGGTGGGTGCGGCGCCGCAGGCCGAGCGCCCGCTGGGCAGGGCCGCTGACGACACGCTGCAGATCGACGACCGCCCGCTGCGCGGCGCGCTCGAAATGGACGGGATTGAAGCCGGGTTGCTCGGGATCGAATGCGGATGACTGGAACATGGTCGCCTCACTAAAGACCGTCTCGGGATGATGGAATTCGGGTCAAATGACGCAGAAACACTGTAAATATATACAGTGATCGACCGACTTTCAAGCCCCCGGTGACAGCAGATGTCAGCCGCGTCATGACCGGCGTGTCAGACTGCCGCCGCGATCGTCTCCCGCAGCCATCGATGCGCCGGATCGCGATGCATGCGCTCGTGCCACAGCATCGACATTTCATAGCCGGGCACCTCGACCGGGGCGTCCACCACGCGCAGCGCGGGCACGTCGCGCACCAGCCGTTCGGGCACCATCGCGACGAGATCGGTACTCGCGACGGCCGACATCACGAACAGAAAGTGCGGCACCGACAGCACGACGCGCCGGGCGGCGCCGACCTTCGCGAGCGCTTCGTCCGTCACGCCGAAGAAGCCGCCGCCGTCGGGCGACACGATCACGTGTTCGAGCGAGCCGAACTGCGCGAGCGTGGGGCGCCGCCTCAGCTTCGGATGGCCGGCACGGCCGATCAGGACGTAACGCTCGACGAACAGCGGCAGGCGCCGCATGCCGGGCGGCGAGCCTTCGGTCGTGTGAAAAGCCAGGTCGATGCCGTTTCGTTCGGCATCCTGCTCGATGCGCGGCGGCACGAGCTCGACGACGGCGAGCCGCGTGGCGGGCGCGGTCGAGCGCAGCGTGTGCAGCGCGGGCAGCACGATCGTCGATTCGCCGTAGTCGGTCGCGGCCACGCGCCACGTGTTCGTCGCGGTTGCAGGGTCGAACGGCGTGGCCGGAACCACGGCCCGCTCGACGGCCTCGAGCGCCTCCCGCAACGGCTCGCGCAGCGCTTCCGCGCGCGCGGTCGGCCGCATCCCGCGGGGCCCCGGCAGCAGCAGCGGATCGCCGAACACGTCGCGCAGTTTTTGCAGCTGGACGCTGACCGACGGTTGCGACATGTTCAGTTTCTCGGCCGCCCGCGTGACGTTGTGCTCGGCGAGCAGCACGTCGAGCGTGACGAGCAGGTTCAGATCGAGCCTTCTGAGATTATTCATCGCTATACCTGGGATATCAGGAATTCATTTCAAATATACCGTTGGAGGCAGCATCCTGCAGTCATTCAATCCACGGAGTGACGAACATGAATGTGCTGATCGTGTATGCCCATCCCGAGCCGCGCTCGCTGAACGGCGCGCTGCGCGACTTCGCCGTCGCGCACCTCGAAGCGGCTGGCCACACGGTGCAAGTGACCGACCTGTACGCGATGAACTGGAAGGCGACGCTCGATGCGCACGACATGACCGGCCGTGCACCCGACGATCGCTTCGATCCGGCGCTCGATTCGAAGCGCGCGTTCGAGACGGGCACACAGCGCGACGACATCGCGCGCGAACAGGGCAAGCTGAAGTGGGCGGACACGGTGATTCTGCAGTTTCCGCTGTGGTGGTTCTCGATGCCGGCGATCATGAAGGGCTGGTTCGAGCGCGTGTACGCGTACGGGTTTGCTTATGGTGTCGGCGAGCATTCCGACACGCATTGGGGCGATCGCTACGGCGAAGGGTCGCTCGCCGGCAAGCGGGCGATGGTGATCGTCACGACGGGCGGGTGGGAACCGCACTACAGCCCGCGCGGTATCAACGGGCCGATCGACGACCTGCTGTTCCCGATCCAGCACGGCATGCTGTATTACCCGGGGTTCGACGTGCTGCCGCCGTTCGTGATCTATCGGACGGGCAAGATGAACGCGGCGCGCTTCGACGAAACGCGCGCGGCGCTCGGCCGGCGTCTCGACGATCTGTGGACCACGCAGCCGATTCCGTTTCGCCGGCAGAACGCGGGCGATTACGAGATTCCGGCACTGACGCTGAAGGACGGGATCGCGCCGGGGAAGGTTGGATTTAGTGCGCATCTGGCGCACGAGGGTTGATCGTGCGCGATCACGATGGGTCGATGCGCCGGACGACGTGCAGGCGGCCCGGCGGCTCGAAGTAGGTGCCGAAGCGTACGAGCCCGGCGTTCTTCAGATGGCAGGTCATCTCGAAGCTGACGAGGATGCCGGGATCGCGGTTGTCGACGATCGCGACGTCGATCGCGCGAATGCGCGGTTCGTATTTCAACAGCGTCGCCTCCATCTGCTGCTTGAGTAGATGCGCGGACGCGGGCAATGCCTTGTAGATGTTCGTCAGGTCGGGCAGCCCGTAGTCGGGTAGATGCTTGAGCGCGCCGGCTCGCGTATTGAGAATACGGCGGACGTTCTGCTGGACGCTCAGGCATTCAAGCGTGCGATCGTCGTAGGCGCCGATCGGTTCGCCGCCGATCTGGCCGACCAGCATGTCGTACAGCGACGGGCCGGCGGTCATTGTCGGCTCCATCGTTCGGTGCCGTCGTCGGCGGCCGTCGGTGCATCGACGAAATCGATCGTCAACGTGCCTTCGGCAGTCGCGGACAACGAGATCTGCCGTGGCGCGATGCCCGATGCCATCCGCGCAAGCAATTCGCGGGACACGACGGGCAGCACGCGCTGGTTCAGGAATGCATCGACGCTGCGTGCGCCCGATTCCCGCGATACGCAGTGCCGCGCGATCGAGTCGATCAGATCGTCCGCACACGTCAGTGTCACGCCGTGTTGCCGGAGCAGGCGCGCTGCGATCGTGTCTAGTTTGATGCGCACGATCGACGCGAGCGCCGCGGCATCGAGCGGCCGATAGACGAGCGTCTGGAACCGCGCGAGCAGTGCCGGCTGGAAATGCGCGACCAGTTGCGCGTGAATGACTTCCCGCAATGCCGCCTGCGTGATCGATGCGTCCTCAGCCGTCGCATCGTCGATTTGCGCACTGCCGAGATTGGACGTCATCACGATCACGCAGTGGCGGAAATCGATCTCGCGCCCTTCGCCGTCGCGCATCGTGCCCCGGTCGAATACCTGATAGAAGATGTCGAGCACATCGCGATGCGCCTTTTCGACCTCGTCCAGCAGCACCACGCTGTACGGCCGCCGACGCACGGCTTCGGTCAGCACGCCGCCGCGCCCGTAGCCGACGTAGCCGGGCGGCGAGCCCTTGAGTTGCGACACGGTATGCGCTTCCTGGTACTCCGACAGGTTGATGGTCGTCAGCGCGGCGTCGCCGCCGAACAACAGGTCGGCCAGCGCTCGCGCGGTTTCGGTCTTGCCGACGCCGGACGGCCCGGCCAGCAGGAACACGCCGAGCGGCGCGTGTTCGCTCTTCAGGCCGGCCTTGGCGGTGCGCAGGCTCTCGGCCAATGCCGCGATCGCATCGTCTTGTGCGACCACGCGCGTCGCCAGCGTCGCTTCGAGGGCGAGCAGGTTGCGCAGTTCGTCCTCGACGAGGTTGCCGACCGGTACGCCGGTCCATTCGGCGACGACGCGCGCGATGGACGGCGCGTCGACGTCGGCGGCAATCATCGGCGACTTGCGTTGAACGGCCGACAACGCATCGAGCGCATCCGACACGGCTGCCGGATCGACCATCTGATTCGTTACGTCGCGAAGGGCATGCACGACGCCGACGAGTTCGCGTTCCCGCGTGTACTGATCCAGCAGCCTGTCGGCCGCGCCGCGGGCGGTATCGTATTCCGTGTCGATCGACGCACGCCGTTCGGCGACAGCGGCGATCCCGGCGTGGCGGTCCGCGTCCAGCGCGGCGCGCTCCAGTTCGAGCGCCGCCAGCGTCGCACGCGCCTGCTGCAGTTCCGCGGGCGGCACGTCGAGTGACATGCGCACGCGTGCGGCGGCCGTGTCGATCAGGTCGACGGCCTTGTCCGGCAACTGTCGCGCGGGAACATAGCGGCGCGACAACCGCACGGCCGCGACGATCGCTTCGTCGCGGATATGCACGCCGTGATGCTTCGCGTAGCGGCTCGCGAGCCCGCGCAGCATCAGGCAGGCGGTGTCGTCGTCCGGTTCGTCGACCTTGATGACCTGGAAGCGCCGTTCGAGCGCGGCGTCGCGCTCGAAATACTGCTTGTACTCGGCCCACGTGGTGGCCGCGATCGTGCGCAATTCCCCGCGCGCGAGTGCCGGCTTGAGCAGGTTGGCCGCATCGGCGCCGCCCGTCGCGTTGCCTGCGCCGATCAACGTATGGGCTTCGTCGATGAACAGCAGGATCGGTGTTTCGGACGCGCGCACTTCGTCGATCACGTTCTTCAGGCGTTGCTCGAATTCGCCCTTGACGCCCGCGCCGGCCTGCAACAAGCCGAGATCGAGTGTCAGGATGCGCGTGTCGCGGATCGTTTCCGGCACGCTGCCTTCCACCACACGCAGCGCGAGCCCTTCGACGAGCGCGGTCTTGCCGACGCCCGGTTCGCCGACCAGGATCGGATTGTTCTTGCGACGGCGCGCGAGTACGTCGATCATCTGCCGGATCTCGCGGTCGCGGCCGAATACCGGGTCGATCTCGCCTCCGCGCGCCTTTTCGGTCAGATCGAGCGCGAAACGGGCGAGCGCATCGCCGTCGATCGCGCGCGCCGGCACGTGCGGCGCATGCGGGGCTCCGTTGCCGGTGGTGGTCGATGCCTCCGTCCCGGCGCCGCGCTGACTGCCGGCCGGGTTGGTCTCCCGCATCGATACCGTTTCGTCGCGCGCGTTTTCACACGAGCGCCGCCCGAGCCGGGGCAGCACACGCCTGATCTGCGTACTCGAAACCGACAGCAGCGGCCATGCCCGCTGGGTGCGCAGCACATGCGGTGCGTCGACGATCGCCTGTAGCAGATGCCCGGAGCGAATGGCGCCGTCGCGGTCGTCGGATACCGCCTGCGTCCATGCGTCCTCGATCACCGTGGCGAGCTGCCGTGACAACGCCGGCACGCCGCGCAGCGTGCGCGGCATGCGGTCGATCACGTCGATCAACGCGTCCCATACCGCATCGATATCGAGATCGTAGTGGCGCAGGAGCGCCGGAATGTCGCCGTCGTCCGCTTCGATCAGTTTCAGCACCCAGTGCTCGACCGCGATTTCGTCCGCGAGCCGGGTTTGGCACAGGCTCGCGGCGGCTTCGAGCGCGCGCGTGCAATGGGGGTTGAGGCGGCGAATGAGATGGGAGGCGTCCCGGAGAGGCGGCGTCATGTCGTTAGCGAGTCAGGAAGGGAGGCGGGCGTGCATTCGTCGATGCCCGTGCGAACCAAGGGGCGCGACTGCGAATCGGCGACCGGCGCAGCGGAATCCGGTGCGCGCACGCACCGGATTCCGCCGGCCGGTCAACACGTCAGGAACGTTCGTTCCACGTGTCCTTGTGGATGATGTTGCCGTCCTTGTACGACCACGTGATCGTCTCGTAGCGCAGTTCCACGTCTTCGAGATGGTTGTGCTTCTCGTAGTCGGGGTTCTTGATGTCGAGCATCTTCGGCTTCACCGCGACGATCTTCACGTTGTCGAGCTTCGTATTGAAGTATTCCTTCTCCTTGCCCGCGTCGTCGATCCGATACCATTTGATCTCGACCGACTTCAGCGTCTGGCCGCTCGTCACGGCCTTGTACAGGTACGGCGTCGACGCGTCCGTTTCCTTCGTCAGCATGATCGGCTTGTGCACGCGCGTGCCGGTGAGCTTGCCCGTATTGCCGTCGGTCGGGATGTGCACCCCGTGGTCGAACGCGACCAGTTCGACGCTGCCCTCGCGATCCTGGACGGTCACCGAGCCCTTGATGTCCGCGCCACCGTCGTCCTTGAGCCACATGTAGGCCGGAATTGCCATTTGTTCACTCCTTCTTTTCGTACTGCGAATCGCCGGAACGGCGTTCCGGCGCTGACAAGCCCGAGGCGTCGCCCCGGGACCCAAAAATGTTGCGTATTACCGCGCGGCGCTCGTCGGGACGGCCGGCGGCGTATCGGGAACGAGCGTGATTTCGACCCGACGATTCCTCGCTCGCCCCTGCGGTGTCGCGTTGTCCGCGACCGGCCGTGTATCGCCGTAGCCCTGGATCGCGAACTGCGTCGGCGGGATGCCCGATGCATCGACGAGCCAGTCACGCACGGCCGACGCACGATCGATCGACAGCTTGAGGTTCCGATCGGGCCGACCCCGATCGTCCGTGTAACCGGCGACGAGCACGCGCTTGCCCGGATGAGCCTTGATGAGGTCGAGCGCATCGACCATCGCGCGCGTGGTGCCGGCCTTGAGCCGCGCGTTGCCGCTGTCGAACAGCGACATGCTGTCCAGCGTGACGACGGCGGGCGGCGGCGGGGGCGGTTCGTAAGAGGCGATCGCGTCGTCGAGAAGCGGCAGTAGCTGCGCACCGCGATAGGTGCCGAACGACAGCCGCAGCGGAACGCCGACGCGGGCGTATCGGTCGAGTTGATCGCGGTCCGCTGCAAGAGACAGCAGCGCGTCGCGCTTCGCGGCGTCCTGCGTGACGGGGATGTGGTTGTAGCGCTCCAGATGCGCGCCGACGCGGGCCATCAGCGCTTCATTGTTCCGGGCGGCTGCGCAAATGGCGACGACCGCCGCGCACGCGACGATCGCAATCGCATGCGCGACTGCGGCGACGCGCGGCGATCGCCACGCGCGGCGCGGCATCGTATCGATCAGCGGTTGCGGAAAGGGCCACGGGAGCGGCGACGCCGGCAATGCGGCCGGCGTGATACCCGTCAGCGCGCGCACTTCGCGTTCCCATGGTTTGCCTGGGCCGGACGCCGGGCCGTGATCGATCCAGCCGGCGCCGAGCAGCGGCCACGGCGACGCGGGCTGACGTCGGTCCGTCAGCGTGTCGAACACGAGACGGCGGGTCCATCCGACGATCGATGCGATTCCGGCGGCGCGGGCCGAGAGGGCCGGATTTGCGTCGGCATGGAGTGCGTCCGACTCGGCCGCCGCGATTGCGGTGTCGAAGCCGTGCAGATTCGCGATGGCCGAGCCGGTCGACATGCCGTACCACTGCGCCGCCGATGCGCCGGCGGCAGCCTTCGTCGCCACGCTCGCATCCGACAGTCGCTGATAGACGGCGACGTAGCCCGGCAGCGACGCGCCCAGCATGCGACACGCATCGGCGACGGCCTGCCGGATCACGCGCAGGTTTTGCGACAACGTATCGTCGCTCGCATGGAGGCCGGGCGCGACCGACAGCACGACGCAATCGGGTGCACGGCCGTCCCGCCACTGACGGACGGCGACGGCGAGCCGGGCGAGATCCTGCGGGCGATCGGCGCGCAGCCAGATTGCGCCGTCGCCCACGTGAACGAAACGTGCGCGCGCCGTATCGCGATCGAACAAGGCCGACAGGCCGTCGCCGGTGACGAGCGCGAGCGGCATTTTCGTGCGCAGTGCGACGGGCAGGTCGGCGGTGGCCGCGCCGAGTTGCGCAAGCACGTGCACGTTCCGTTCGCGGGCACGCGTCAGCCGGCGGGAATGCAGCCAGACGACGAGCGCGGAAAGCACAGCGACGCTCGCCGTCAATCCCCACATGACGCCGCGATCGACGGCCAAAACCCATCCGATGATAGCCAGCGCGAGCGTCGCGGAAAGCGTGACGATCGTGCGCAGCGGATAGCCGAGACCCGACAGCGCCGCCTTTGCGGCATCGGATTCGACGTGGGTCGCCACCCGCGGGAGAGGGGTATCCGACGTCACGGCCGCTTCACTTTCTGGACGAGTTGCGCCAGTTCCGCGTCGAGAATGCGATCCCACGCGAACCATGCGAGTATCGCGATCACGCAGGCCGTTCCGGCGATCGCCCATGGCGACAGATGCCTGAGCCGGTCGATCAGTCGCGTGTTCGAACGATCGGTGACGAACCCCGGCCGCACGGCCGACCGTAATCGATCGATTTGCGCGACCAGCGCGGCCAGCAATGCCAGACGCGTTGCCTCGCCCTCGTGGGCGTCCGCCGATGAGCCCGCGCGAGCGGCGTAGCGGCCGCGAAATCCCAGACCGAAAATGGCCGCATAGCATTCGAGCAGATCGACGTTCGGCGAGGGTTCGCGCATCCGGTACTCGAGCCGCTCGTAAATGCGCGTGCCTGCGTCGTGCGTGCCGAACCGGTCGACCTGCAGCGGCCTGGATTCCCAGTTCGCCTTGTCGGCGGCGGGCAGATGCCGCAGCGCGGTTTCATCGATCAGCGCGCATTGCGCGACGAGCAAATCGTCCCGTATGTCGGCGGCAACCCCCTGTGCATCGAGTGCCGTCGCCAACTGCGCGACGAGCCGGGCGCACTGCTGACGCAGCCCTTCCGGGTTGTCGACCTCGCCGCCGCTCGACAGTTGCGCGACGAGCAGTGCCGTATCGCGCAGCAGCGCACGCATCGAAGGCCCGGCCGCGTGGCCGGACGACGGTTCCCGCGCCAGCAACGCGGAATCGTGACGTGTGGAGACGATGGCGTTCATCAGCGCAGCACCGCGTAGAGTTCGATCGATGCGTCGGGAATCGACGCCGGCAGATAGATCTGGCAAGCGCGCGCGGCCAGCATCCGCGCATGGGCGGCGTCGTGCGCATCCAGCGCGAAGTAATGGTTGTCCAGCCGCACCGGAATGGCGCCCGGCACGCGCTGCACGGCCTTGAGCGGAATCCCCGCCACCGCGGAATTGACGATGTGCTCGACGTCGTCCGGCGCACCGATCTTGCACAGGCGCGGGAACTGTTCGACGAGCTCGAACGCCGGTAGCGCCGCATTGACGGACAGGTACCAGTCCGCCGCGCCCTCGACGATCCGCTCGTCAAGGAACCGGCCGGCCCAGGTGGTCGGCGTTGTGTGCGATAGCCCGATCGACACGACCCGCGACGGGATGATCGCGTCGAGCAGATCGCGGATCAACGCCTCGAGCGTCGCGAACACCTCGTGTGCGCCGGCATGATCGTAAGGCGGGATGTCGGTCAGCGACACGTGTGTCGAGAAAGTGCTCAACGAGCCTGCCAATTGCGCGAGCACTTGGTACAGGCGATCCGTGGGCTGCGCGGGATGCGACGCGAGGAAGCGCAGTTGCGGCCACGCCTGATGAATGCAGTGCAGGAGCCAGAAGAGCTGGACGTCGGCGACGCCGTATTCGGCAACCTGTTCGATCCGTTCGCTGCGGCGCGCGCCGAGGAGCGCGCTCTTGGCGGCGAGGATATCCGCGAGCCGCCGGATGCGTTCGATATGCAGCGGATGACCCGACAGCGACAGACAGGGCGGTACATATTCGCGATCGATCTGAAACTGGCCGCTCGTCATGCGCGTCAGGCGAGCGATTGCGCACGTGGTGTCGTCTGCGTGCGATTCGTGGCCGAACAGCAAGCGGACGGCGTGGCGCTCGGCTGCGATTTCGGCTTCGCCCGCGCCGTTCAGGTCCACCACCTTCACGAACTCCCGATACGCGCGACGCGGACGGGCCAACGCCGTCTCGTCGAAACGGCAGTTGCCGCCGTTCGCATCGGGCAGCGCGAGTGCGGCGAGCACGTCGACGGTCTGGGTATCGGCGGGAATTTCGCGGCCGAGGTCACGCGCGGGCGGCAGTGCGTCGGCGATGGTCGTGTCGATCGGCGTGCCGTCCGGAAAGCGTAGCCGAAGCCGCGTGAGCTTCAGACGGCCGGACGCCAGTGCTTCTTCGTCGACATCGACGTTCAGCGTTCCCCACGGCGACGCGGCGACCGCCGACGCCAGTTGTTGCAGCGCGAACCCGTTCCAGCGGTCCTGCTGCTGGAAATGCTGCTGCGTGAGAATCAGCCCTTCATGCCAGAGCGGCTTTTCGATCCGCATGGTGTAGTCAATATCGATCAGAAGTTATGAGGCGCCGATTCTAACCATCATTTGCCGATTTCGTCACTCCGTCATCGGGTAATTTGTTGACGAATGTGTCATTTATATCGAGATAAGAGTGGGGTTGATTTTGAGATTGTGGTGTGAATTGTTTTTGTGATATACGGGAATTTGTGTGCGCTGATTTATCGAGATTTTTGCGAGTGTCGTTTGCTGAATTTCGTTATAAATATCAATGAGTTGTGGTGAGAATTCAGTTATTTGAGATTGATTTTGGTGTAGTTCATGTCTGCCTCGGGCGAGGGGGTGATATAGGACGAGTATTAATTGGTCCGTTTCTCGTTAGGTCGGATGTGATTTTTGATTTCTGTCTGTTTACTTTTCATGAAATTGCATGATATTTTCTGCCGTCTGAATCGGCACGTCATGCCGCGAATATCCGATTCGGTCGTGCGTCAATACGGGTTGCGATTTTCTACAAAAGTGACGTGAACGACGGTGCACTCGTGGTCCGGGGTGCATATCGCGGAATCTTCAAGCTTTCTGAGATAAGGAGAACGAATTGGATAGCTTTCAGCGAGAGATCCCGAAGAGCCGGGTGTCGATCACTCTCGACTTGCATACGGGCGGCGCGCAGAAGAAGGTCGAGCTGCCCCTGAAGCTGTTGGTGGCGGGCGACTTCAGCGCCGGCCGCGAGCAGGCGCCGCTTGCCGAGCGCAAGAAGGTGAACATCGACAAGAACAATTTCGATGCCGTGCTGGCCGACTACGCGCCGGATCTCAAGATCGCCGCGAACAACACGCTGGCCGGCGACGGTTCCGAGTTGCCCGTCAACCTGTCGTTCCGGTCGATCAAGGATTTCGAACCCGAGCAGGTGGCGCGCCAGATTCCCGAGCTTCAGGCGCTCCTCGCGATGCGCAACCTGCTGCGCGACCTGAAATCGAATTTGCTCGACAACGGGACGTTCCGTCGCGAGTTCGAGAAGGTGCTGAAGGACGACCGCCTGTCCGCGAAGCTGCGCGGCGAGCTCGCGCAGATCGCGACCGCCGCGACGCAGCCTGAAGGGCATGCGTGAGCGACGCCGGGCAAAACGCGCGTTCAGCGCATTCCGCAACTTCGTAGCCATTCGACCGCAGACAGGATCCGAGATGAAACCCACTGAAACGCAGCAGGCCGGCGCGACCGAGACCGTCGTGCTGGACGCCCCGCATGGGGATATCGACAGCGTCTACGCGTCGCTGTGCAGCAAGATCAACCTGAAGCCCATTAGCGAGGCGCGCCCGCTCGAGGCGTTCCGCGACAACGACATGCTGTCCGAGGCGTCGGCCGACGAGCGCATCGCGCGTGGGATGAGCGCGTTCCTCGAACTCGTCGCGAACGCGCGCCAGCCGGTGGACCGGCTCGACAAATCGCTGCTCGACTTCCACATTGGCCAGATCGACCGGCAAATCAGCCGCCAGCTCGACGCCGTGATGCACACGCCGGAATTCCAGGCGCTCGAAGCACGCTGGCGGGGCATGAAGATGCTCGTGAGCCGTACCGATTTCCGCAAGAACGCGCGCATCGAGGTGCTCGACGTATCGAAGGACGCGCTGCAGCGCGACTTCGAGGACACGCCGGAACTGATCCAGAGCGGCCTGTATCGCCTCACCTACATCGAGGAATACGACACGCCGGGCGGCCAGCCGATCAGCGCGATGATCAGCGACTTCGAGTTCGCGAATTCGCCGATGGACGTTGCGCTGCTGCGCAATATTTCGAAGGTCGCGGCTGCCGCGCACATGCCGTTCATCGGCTCGGTCGGGCCGGCGTTCTTCGGCAAGCGGTCGATGGAGGAAGTGGCGGCGATCCAGGACATCGGCAACTACTTCGATCGCGCCGAATACATCAAGTGGAAGAGCTTCCGCGATACCGACGATGCGCGTTACGTCGGCCTGACGATGCCGCGCGTGCTCGGCCGCTTGCCGTACGGCAAGGACACGGCGCCGGTGCGGGCGTTCAACTATGAGGAGGCCGTCAAGGGCCCCGATCACGACAAGTACCTGTGGATGAACGCGTCGTTCGCGTTCGCGGCGAACATGGTGCGCAGCTTCGTGAGCAATGGATGGTGCGTGCAGATCCGCGGGCCGCAGGCGGGCGGCAAGGTCGAGGATCTGCCGGTTCACCTGTACGACCTCGGCACCGGCTACCAGCCGAAGATCCCGACCGAAGTGCTAATCCCGGAGACGCGCGAATTCGAATTCGCGAATCTCGGCTTCATCCCGCTGTCGTTCTACAAGAACCACGACTTCGCGTGCTTCTTCTCCGCGAACTCGGCGCAGAAGCCGGCGCTGTACGAAACCAAGGAAGCGACCGCGAACAGCCGCATCAACGCACGGCTGCCGTACATCTTCCTGTTGTCTCGCATCGCGCACTACCTGAAGTTGATCCAGCGCGAAAACATCGGCACGACCAAGGATCGCCGGCTGCTTGAACTCGAACTGAACAACTGGATCAAGGGGCTCGTCACCGAGATGAAGGATCCGGGCGACGAGTTGCAGGCGTCGCATCCGCTGCGCGAGGCGAAGGTCACGGTCGAGGATATCGAGGACAACCCGGGCTTCTTCCGGATCAAGCTGTTCATCGTCCCGCACTTCCAGGTCGAAGGCATGGACATCGGGCTGTCGCTCGTGTCGCAGATGCCGAAGGCCAAGAACTGATCCGACGTGTGATGGCGAACCGCCGGGGTGACGATGGTTGCCCCGGCGGCACCGCCTGTTTGCGCAACCGAGAGAGTCGATGTCGATGATTTTGCCTACGCAGGCTTATGAATTGAAGCTGGCGCCGCATCCGGCGCCGTTCTCGATCCTGAAGTTCACGGGGCTGGACCGCGTGAGCCAGCTTTATCGGTACGAGATCGAATTCACAAGCCCCGTGGCCGGGATCCCGATGGACCAGGTGCTGGGCCGGCCGGCGAAGTTCGTTGCGGATCCGGTCGACCCGGACATGGATTACCTGCGAAAGATGTTCGGGGAGAACGCGGCTCGGTTCAGTACGAAGCCGGCGGCGTATACGGTTCATGGTGTGATCACGCAATTCGACGAGCTTGAGACTTCGGCGGACGAAACGCGTTACCGCGTCGTGCTGGAACCGACGCTCGCGGATCTCGATCGCGGCGTGACCAGCCGCTTGTTTCAGAAGCAGTCGGTCGAGGAGATTGTGACCGACACGCTTCGGCACTACGGTTATCGCGCGGGGGTGGATTTTCAGTTCCAGTTGCGCGGGCAGTACAAGCGCCGTGAATACGTGACGCAGTATCACGAGACTACGTTCGCTTTCATCCGGCGCATGTGTGCGGAAGAGGGGATCTGGTTTCGCTGGGAGCAGAAGAAGGATCGCGCGGTGGTGGTGTTCGGCGACGATCTCGATGCGTATGCGCGCAAGCAGCGCACGGTGCCGTATCGGCGTGATTCGGGGCTGGAGAGTGTCGGTGCGGATGCGATCAAGACGCTCGGGCGCGAGATGAAGCGCGTGCCGGAGGCCGTGCGACTGCATGACTACAACCATCGACAGGCCGGGGTGTCGCTGCTGGTCGAGGAAAACACGGCGCGCGACGACAACACGACGAACGCCGTCGATTATCGCTGGGGCGAGCATTACGAGACGCCCGAAGAGGGCAAGCGGGTGGCGCGGTTGCGGCACGAGGCCTATCTGGCCGGGCAGATCACGTTCAAGGGAACGGGCAATCCGTTCTCGCTCGAAGCCGGCGAGGTCATGCGCGTCGAGCCGAAGCCGGCCGATGCGAAACATGGGGTCTTCGTGACGTCGGTCGAGTCGCACGGCGGGCGTAACGAGTCGTACTGGGTGGCGTTCGAAGGGATTCCGTCGGATCGCGTGTGGCGCACGTCGATGGCCTCGATTTCGCGGCCGGTGGTCGACGGGATTCTGCCAGCGCGGATTACGTCGCCAGGCAACTACAAGTATGCGTACCTGACCGAGCAGGGCTGGTACGTCATCAAGCTGCCATTCGATCTCGATGAATGGAGCCCGGGTGGGACGAGCCGGCCGGTGCGGTTGGCGAAGCCGTATAGCGGTGGCGATTATGGGCATCACTTTCCGTTGATCGACGGGGCGGAGGTGGCGATCGTCCATACGGACGGCGATCCAAACCGGCCGGTGATCATCGGGGCGATGCATGACAGCGTGCATCCGGATCTGGTCAACAACCTGAACCATACGCGGAACCTGATTCGGACGGCTGCGCGCAATGAGTTGCGGATGGAGGATAGGGAGGGCGTTGAGCATGTCCACTTGACGACGCCGTTTCAGACCAGTGAGCTGAATCTCGGTCACATGGTCGATGAGAGCCGCAAGGAGCGCGGTAAAGGCGTTGAGCTACGTACCGATGGGTACCTTGCCGCGCGTGGTCCGAAGGGCATGCTGTTGAGTACCGAGGCTCAGGTTGGTGCGGCGGGGCACCAGCTCGACATGAAGGACGCTCAGGCGCAGTTGCAGCGGGCGATCGATCGCATGGAGTCGCTTTCCGAGGCGGTACGAGCAGCGGAGGCAACCGTCGCGGAGTTGCAGCAACAGAAGTCATTTTATGCGGAAGCACTGGATGGCTTGAAGCGTGCCGCAATTCTGGCGAGCGCCCCCTCGGGTATCGGCCTCACGTCGGGGGAGCATATGCAGGTTAATGCGGACCAGAACCTGATCGCGACGGCCGGCGGGAATTTCGACGTCGGCGTCATGCGCAACTTCACGGTTGCGGCGGGCAAGCAGGTATCGCTTTTCGCACAAGCCCAGGGTATACGGGTGACGGCCGCAAAACAGGATGTCGTCGTTCAGGCCCGCACGGGTGCGATGGCGTTGTCGGCGTCGAAGGATATGAACTTCACCAGCAGCGAGGGTGCGATTCTCGCGGCCTCGCGCGGTGCGCTGACACTGACCAGTGGCGGCGCCTATCTCAAGATCGACGGGGGCAACATCGAACTCGGATGCCCGGGGGATATCACGCTCAAGTGCGGAAATTTCCACTGGATCGGCCCTGCCTCGCTTTCGGCGCCTCTGCCGAGTATGCCTATCGGGCCATGCAAGGAGTGTTTGCTTGATGCGCACCGTGGTGTCGAAGCAATGACGGAGGTCGCTTGATGACCGGAACCGGACGTGTGACCCCAACCCGAGAGTCGGACGCGGCATGGGAGGCGTGGCGCGATCGATTGGTAGCGCAATTCGACACGTTCGATGCGGACGGCGTCGCGGCGTACCTGTACATACTCGCCGATACGCGCGCCAATCCGGGGCTCGACAAACTGCTCGTCCAGGTGCCGCGGCTCGAATGGGAGTCGCTGTGGGGCGGCAGCGTTCTCGAGTCGTATACGGACATCGCCCCGTATCTGATTGGGATCGATCGCTTTGCATTCGATGATTCGCGCGACCTCGGGAGCAGGCTTGTCCGGCGACTTTGGAGGGAGTCGAGTGGACGGCACATGCTGACGTGGATATGGTCTCCGTTTCCCATTCGGTCTCTGGCGGCGCATTTTCGATCGTTCTGCCGTTACTCGACGCCCGACAAGCGCGCGTACTTTCTGCATTTCTACGATAACCGGATTCTTGTTCGGTTACGCGGCGTCTGGAGCGCGCAACAGGCTCAGGCGTTTCTGTCGCCATGTGTCGAGATATGGCATCGCGATCGTGAGTCGAACGAGATCGTCTGGCGCAACGATGCCGGTGTCGCCGATGCAGTCGTCGACGCCGAGCAGGTGATGACGATCGAGCAGCATATGGCGTTGCTGTATCTCGGCCGTGCCGACAAGCTTGCGATGCAGTTGCGCACGATGTATGGCGCGATGCTCGACGATTTTACGGATCGGACGCTCTACCACCGTATTTCGGAACAGCTCGAACGTGCTGGTCGATACCGTATAGCCGACGATGACGATCTCTTGAACTACGTTTCAAAGGGTGTCGTCATTTCGTCGCGGTTCGATGAGCATCCGGTGATCCGGGGCAGGTTGGAGCGCGCGATGAGCGGCGAGCAGACGTTTCGGGAGGCATTGAGTGATATCGACGCGGATGTACTGCTGGAGGCGGCTCGCATCGCGTCGGATTCGGAGGTTGCTGGAAGGAACTTCACGTGATTGGTCGGCTTTTCATCCTATTGGCTCTAGCGCTGGCGCTGACCGGTTGCGACGCATTTTCCCCTGAACCCTCCTACCGTGGTGTGAGCATCATGGGACTCAACTACACGCCGTTCAATCTGAGCGAGTTCACGATTCGCGACAAGTATGGCAACAGAGCGGGCGGAGGGGGAGATTTGCCGCCGGGTACGGGCGCGGGAAGCCTCACGTGTTGCTACAAGCTGAAGGGGACGGAATTCACGGTTGAGTGGGAAGTCTACGACGCGGATGAAGCGATCAAGGATTTATACGCACCGATCAAGAAGATCCATAAGACGACCGAGGTGAAGTTTCCGCCGACGAAAGTCAAGGGTGGGGCGGGAGAGGACGTGCTGGCCGTGCATTTTTATCCGGACGATCACATCGAGTTCGAGATTCGGAACGACATGAGCGGGACGAGGATCGCCTATACAAAAGTGGACTATTTATTTCAGACCAAATACGGGAAGGCGGCGAACCCGGATGACGCCGACATGGCCGTCGCCTACAGACGCACGGCACGTATCGCGGCGCAGGGCTGGTTGAAGTATCGCCTGACCGACACGACAGATCTCGTGCAGTACGTGTACTACAGACAGATCGTTAATCCGAAATTCGATGAGCATCCCGTGGTGCAGCGGATCTTGAAGGAGACGAAGGGCAGGCCAGGTGCCTTTGGTGCTGCGATGCAGAGGTTGCCGGATACCGTCGTGCAACAGATCAAGCAAGGCAGATTTGATTAGGCATAGACGTGATCACGAGACAGGTTCTTCGACCGGCCTCCTGCAGAATCAGGTAAGCCGTGTTCGTGAATCGAAGTCCGTGTGTTACGTCGGATTGTGTCTTTGAATTTGAGGTGTTTCAGCAATGATTAAACGGGTTGTCGTCTTCCTCGCTGCCGCATTGACGTTGGCTGGCTGCGATGCATTTTCCTCCGAGCCGACCTACCGTGGTGTAAGCATCATGGGGCTTAACTACACGCCGTTCAATCTGAGCGAATTCACGATTCGCGACAAGTACGGCAACAGAGCGGGTGGAGGGGGAGATTTGCCGCCGGGCGCTGGCGCCGGAAGGTTGAGTTGCTGCTACAAGCTGAAGGGGACGGAATTCACGGTTGAGTGGGATATATACGACCAGGATGAATTCATGAAGGATCCGTACGCGCCCATCAATAAGATCCATAAGACGACCGAGGTGAAGTTTCCGCCGACAAAAGTCAAAGGTGGGGCGGGGGAGGACGTGCTGGCCGTGCATTTTTATCCGGACGATCACATCGAGTTCGAGATCCGGAACGATATGAGTGGGGCGAGAATATCTTATGCGAAAGTCTATCATTGGTTTCAAAAAAAATATGGAAAAACGGCTGACGGCGACGACGTAGATACCGCTGTCGCGTTCAGGCAGATAGCACGTATTGCGGCACAAGGAGTGGTTAAGTATCACCTAACTGATGCCGCAGACCTGGAACAGTATGTCTACTACGTGACACTCGTTAATCCCGAGTTTGATCGGCATCCGTCCGTTCGAAAAATACTGCTGGAGACGAAGGGCAAGCCAGGTGCCTTTGGTGCTGCGATACAGAGGTTGCCGGATACCGTCGTGCAACAGATCAAGCAAGGCAGATTTGATTAGGCATAGACGTGATCACGAGACAGGTTCTTCGAACGGCCCCCTGCTGAATCAGGTAAGCCGTGTTCGTGAATCGAAGTCCGTGTGTTACGTCGGATTGTGTCTTTGAATTTGAGGTGTTTCAGCAATGATTAAACGGGTTGTCGTCTTCCTCGCTGCCGCATTGACGTTGGCTGGCTGCGATGCATTTTCCTCCGAGCCGACCTACCGTGGTGTAAGCATCATGGGGCTTAACTACACGCCGTTCAATCTGAGCGAATTCACGATTCGCGACAAGTACGGCAACAGAGCGGGCGGAGGGGGAGATTTGCCGCCGGGCGCTGGCGCCGGAAGGTTGAGTTGCTGCTACAAGCTGAAGGGGACGGAATTCACGGTTGAGTGGGAAGTCTACGACGCGGATGAAGCGATCAAGGATTTGTATGCACCGATCAAGAAGATCCACAAGACGACCGAGGTGAAGTTTCCGCCGACAAAAGTCAAAGGTGGGGCGGGGGAGGACGTGCTGGCCGTGCATTTTTATCCGGACGATCACATCGAGTTCGAGATCCGGAACGATATGAGTGGGGCGAGAATATCTTATGCGAAAGTCTATCATTGGTTTCAAAAAAAATATGGAAAAACGGCTGACGGCGACGACGTAGATACCGCTGTCGCGTTCAGGCAGATAGCACGTGTTGCGGCACAAGGAGTGGTTAAGTATCACCTAACTGATGCTGCAGACCTGGAACAGTATGTTTACTACGTGACACTCGTTAATCCCGAGTTTGATCGGCATCCGGCCGTTCGAAAAATACTGCTGGAGACGAAGGGCAAGCCAGGTGCCTTTGGTGCTGCGATGCAGAACTTGCAGGACACCGTTGTTCAGGAAATCAAGAAAGGACGCTTTGAACGAGGTGTAGAAGGTGGAAAATAAAACCATCAAAACCGTCGTTGGACCGGAAGATCGAACTCCGGCGAAAGTGCGGGCTGCAATCGGGGAAAATAAGAAGGCATATCCGAATGATGAATGTATTCCGTGTGGAGCTGTAATACACATCGGATTCTTCTTTGATGGATTTGGCCGTCATCGCGACTACGATGCAAAGAATACTTCCCGGTACTCGAACATATGCCGCCTCTGGGAGGCTCACCGTGACAATGAAGAATCACGCCGGGACCCGGGGAGCAACCACTTTTGGTACCCCCTCTACTATTCTGGCCTGGGAACGGAGCTGAATAAGGAGGCTCGAGAGGGGCAAGTCGTGTCCGCAGCATTCAAGCTCGGAAAGCAGGGCGCCGATGCGGCCGCGTCGATTGCAGTTAGCGTCGGCGAGAACGTGACTGGCGTGAAACGGCTCCCCATCAGCCCGAAAGACACTATCACGGAAGGATTCAAGAAGGGTCTCAAGGAATTTTCGTATCGTCCAATCGTGAAGTCTTTCAAGGATCTGGTCGAGTCGGTCGAATCCGCGCCGCGCAATATCGGTCGAGTGTTGGAACTGCAGCGAAATAACCGCTGGGTTCGACGCGGTCGCGCCGCCATTCGCGAAATTCTCTACGACTCGAAGAAGAATTTCCCGTCGATAGCCTGGAGTACGGCGGAGTCGGTGTTCTCTGGCGTCGTGCTTGATTCGGTTCCGTGGTTTCGCGACAACCGCGCGATCGCCCGCGTGTTTGGCACTGGCGTCGAGGATCGGCTGGCGGCCGCGATGAAGCAGTTCGAGATCTCGATCTACGACGCCAAGCAGAAAATGCCGAAAGTCCAGCGGATCCAGGTATCCATCTTCGGCGCCGATCGAGGTTGTGTTCTCGCCCGGGTGCTGGCGAATGAACTGACCCAGCGCTACAAGCACCCGAGCGATACGACGCTGGCCTTTGTGGATCCGAAAGATCCGAACCAAACGGCCGTTCCGATCGAAATCAAGTTTCTTGGCCTGCTCGACGCCGTATCTTCGTTGATGGAGGAGAACAAACTTCTGGGGATCGTGCCTGTCCTTGGCCTGCTCAAACAGAACTACGGCGACCGCAATCTGGCGGTACCGGCGTCCGTGCAGCGATGCGTACATTTTGCCGCCGCCCATGAGCTGCGCTTCTATCAGCGGCTCGATAGCCTCGAGAACACGCGGGGCCTGCAATATCTTTATCCGGGAACGAGCGAAGACATCACCGGCGGAGCGCCACCAGGAACGCTTGGAGCGCGAACGGAACTTCAGCGCGTCGCGTTGCGCGACATGCTCAATGAAGCAATCGCGCACGGTGTAGTGCTCGATTCGATGGAAGATCTATTCAAGTTCAAGGGTGAGACGTTCGCGAAATTCACTCTAGCCAACCCCATCCCCGACGGCAAAGCATCCTACAAAATCGGAGAATTGATCAACGCCTACCGTGAGATGGTTCCCTACGCCGCACGCCTGAATTTTCTCGACCATATGCAGATATTCCTGCGATGGATGGCGGTTCGTTACCAGTCACCTGCGTTTCGCGCAACCGTGACGAGTCGCTTCGACGATCTCGCCGCCCGGCACCGGGAGCGTTTGAAGGAGCGCAACGACGCGGAGGCAGCGTATGTCGCACTGCGTAACCAGCGGCCGCCGGTGGATAGTGTGACGCTCAACAAGGCTTTGGCTCGTTGGCAGGATTCGGTCATGCCGGAGATGGTTTCCAATCGAGATGCAGGTGTCGAGAAAGCACGTCCTTCCGTCGGTGTTTGGGAGCGCATCCAAAGCGAATCCGAAGAGCTGATGCGGCGTGAATCTCGACAAACCGGGCTGCGCAAATCGGCAGATCGCATACGTGAAATGGCCCAAGACGGCTCATTGCCATGGGACGCCGACCCGGAGTCGAGTGCGACGACGATCGAAGCCATGATGATGACGCCAGAACAGGAAGCGCTGATCCAGGCATGGAAGATGGGCCTGAGCGGAAAGAACCCGCTGCCGCCCAAAGTCATGGCGCTATTCGATCTGCTGGTTCACGACACGATGCTGACGAGTTGGCATGACCACGTGCTGTCGTCGACTCTGTACTTCCAGACACGCGCTATCGACACATTCGGAAGCAGCGATTACGTCGAGGAGGACAAGAAGCGCAAGCGCGACGAAAAGCACGGCGAGCGCGTCAGGCAGGCCAGCGAGGCGATGACGCCCGCTGCCCGGTTGCCGGGGCGTTTATAGCCCAATATCAACCATCCACTGTCAAGTTGCAGTGACGATGTCAGTTTATTTGGAGGATACACATTATGGCGGGCATCATTCGCGTCGGAGACGGTCACACCGGCGGTGGCCATGTAACGGCCGGATCGGAGGCGCGCTTTTTCATGGGACGTCCGCTTGCTCGGCTCCGCGATCCCGTGGCCTGTCCGCGGCATGGCGACAACCGTATTGCAACCGCCACCTCGGGTGCATTCGACGATGGCCGCGAAGTCGCTCAGCACGATGACTTGTGCGAGTGTGGTTGTCGTCTGATTTCTTCTCTTCCAAATAGCGGGCGCCGCTAGGCAATGGCGCTGGATTTCTCGTCCCTTCCGCGTGAGAAGCCGGTTCCTGATAAATCGCCGTCGCGGATTCTCTGGGCTTCGGTGTTCATCGTGCTGACGGCTGTCGGCGCATTGGCCGTGCTGATGCTTTGGCCGGAGGGCGAACCCACTCGCACGCCATGGTTCTGGATATGCGTTTCCGTATATCCGACTGTTTTTTCCGCCTTCGTCGTGTCCCGGCGCTACAGGGCATACGAACTCGAATGCGCGAAAGTTCGGGCCTGGAACGATGCATGCAGGAAGTACAACGCGCAGGCTTTTGCACGAGAGAGCGTGCCGATGCTTGTCCTGGCGGCTGTTGCACGTGTAACAGCAGACGATACGGAAAATGGTATCGATCAGATCGTCGGTGGAACGATGAGGTTGCATGCGAAGGCTTCGAAGCACGAGGCAAACGAATCGGTTTCGGCGCGATGGTTCGAGCCGATCGAAGCGCGTCTCGCCGCTGACGACGAGGAGCGTCACGATCGGGTTCTTGAATGGCTGTACGAGCGACTGCTGAACGACCTGAAGGCAACCTTGAACGCGCTTCCTGCGGATCTGCCGCTGCGCGTTTTGCTCGATGTTCCCGGGCATGTCGGTGAGTCCGACGTGGTCGAGCAATGGCGGAAGGAATGGAGGCGTCATGGGTTGCGCTTCGCGAGAACGGACCGGGCGCCCGAAGCACTTGATTTGATGACGGTTGATTCCTGGCTTGACGATAGAAACGGGCCGTTGCATCGGCATGCGGTGTTGCTCGTCTCCGTGGCGCTGAACAGAGTAATCGCCGCGCCGCCGGCGTCCGGTTCCGCGGAGGCCGGAGTTGGATTGTTGCTGGTTTCCGACGCGCTTGCTTCACGCTTCGGATTGCGGCCGATCGCTGCGTTCCACCGTCCCCGGCGAGCGGGCAATGACGATCCTGGCCATGCGCTGACCTACGGGATCCGCTGGGGCGGCGCTACGCCGGATGAAATCGGAGCGCTGTGGATGACCGGATTCGACGGGCAAGCGGCCGGCTCCGTGCGCACGGCGTTGGGTGCGGGCACTCCCGAAGCGACGCCCGAAGAAGTGGTGACGGAGTTTGAACTCGATCGAATTGTCGGCAAGGCAGGCGCATCGGCCGGATGGCTTGCCGCAGCTTGCGCAGCATACACGGCCGATCGATCGCCGAAGCCGCAACTGGTTGCACAGCGCGACGAAGGCCATATGTTCGTCGCTGTCGTGACGCACTTGGATAACGCATCAACAACGCAAGCACTTCCGCATGAATCGGATATTCAAACTTGATCTGTTCGGATCCCTTGTTTTTGTCGTCCTTCCCGGGCTGATCATATGGATTCGACCGCACTGGATGGGCCTAACCGACGCAGATCGAGGATTGGCGCTCGTCATTCTGTGTGCCATATTCGTGGCGCTCTTGTTGATTTTCAGCTTCAGTGATTCGTCTCGGCCGGTCGATGGCTGGCGCGCCGTGAAGAAATGGGTCAACGGCCATACTCCACGCGTGCTGGCTTCATCGGGAAGCGGCACGACGGTGAATGCCGCGACTCGAGCCGAATCGCTCAAGCAAGCGCAGAGGGAGAGGCACGGTTGGCGGTGGCGCTATCGCGATCGATGGGTGCTGGTCGCCGGTGACTATCCGCTCGTTCGGCGGCTCGCGCCTGGGTTGGCCGATACCGGCTACGCGATTCTCGGCAATACGGTCGTGCTGTATGCGCGGAAAATTGACGAAAGAATCGACACCGAATGGCTCGATCAGATTCGTCGTCTGCGTCGTTCTCGCCCGATCGATGCGATCGTCGCCGTTACGCGTCATCGAAGTTCGAGGGATGGATCGTTCGACGTCGATGAACTCGCCGTGCGGCTCGCGCGCCACGCACGCGCGTTACGCTGGGCCGCGCCGGCCTATCTTCTGGACTTGACGGATTGCGGTAGCGGGCAGCCTAGCCCGGACGAAGCGATGGGCTTCACGTGCGCGAGCACGCGCATGACCGAAGAGCTGATAGACGAATCGCTGCAAAACCTCGTCGACGATCTGTCGGATGCGGGTGTCGGGCGCCTCGCCGTGAATGCCAATGATCGTTACCCTGCTGAACTGGCGCAGCATGTTTCCAGGTTGCGCGGACCATTATCTGACCTGCTGCGTCGAACCGCTGAATCCACCGTTTCGAGACATGCGCTTCACGGGTTGATGTTTGCGCCGCTATTCAAAGAACGAGCGCCGATATCTCCGGATTTCGATTTGCCGGACGATGATTCGGATGATGGCGATGCGCCGCTCGATTCCCACCACCGCACCATCTGGCAAACCGTCGCCGCCCACAGCCGCAACGTACACGGCCGCCGCATCGGCTTTTCTCTATCGACCACGGCGGCGTGGATGGCGACCGTGCTGATCGGCTGCTGGCTCGTCGGCACGATGCTGTCCGGGTTCGGCAACCGTGCAACGATCTCGAGTACAACGGATACGGTTGCGAAGCTCACTCGCGCCTTGAACCCGGCACAGTCGCTGCAAACGCTCACCGACCTCGATCGCCAGATCGACACGCTCGAAATCCGTCAGCGCACCGGTGCGCCGTTGATTGCCCGTTTCGGCCTGAATCGCGACGAAGCGTTGCTCGACGCCCTTTGGCCGCACTACGCCGATGCCGCGAACCGTATCCTCATCGGTCCGATCCGCCGGAAGCTCGAGGCGAGACTGCATCAACTCGCGTCGCTGTCCGACGCGGAAATCGCGAGCGGCGGCGAAGCCCAGGTGCAGGCCGCTTACGACACACTCAAGACGTACCTGATGCTTGCCAGGCCCGAGCAGGCCGTGGCCGCGTTCCTGGCGCCGCAACTCGTCGCGACGTCCGCGCCGGAACGCCCGGCCAGCTCGCAACTGTCGCGCGGCAAATGGGAAGATATGCGTCAGCACGCGATCACGTTCCTCGCCAATCACATCGGGCACGGAGCCGGAGCGGACCGCACCGCGCCGGCGATTGTTCCGGACGGCGCGCTGATCGCGTCCACCCGCCAGACGATTGTCGGCGTGCGCGGCATTCAGAACTCGGGAGATGCGATCTACCAGCAGATCGTCGACGAAGCGACACCGAAATACCCGCCGCTATCACTCGCGACATTGCTCGGCGACGCGGCGTCGCAATCCTCTGTCGGTGGTGCAACGAGCCGGGGCCTGTTCGGCACGACCGCCACGGTACCCGGCGTATTCACGCGTGCAGCATGGGAAGAACGCATCTCGAAGGCAATCGACGAAGCCGGCGAACAACGCGATGTGGCAAGCGACTGGGTACTCTCCGACACCAAGGTTGCCAATGCATCTCCGTCGACATTGAAGGCCGAACTGCGTCAGCGCTATTTCGACGATTACGCGCGGGCATGGGGGCTATTCCTCAACAGTCTGCGTTGGCAACCCGCACCTACGCTATCAGCCACGGCCGATCAACTCACGCTGCTGGGCGACCCGCAGCGCTCGCCGCTCATCGCGCTGATGAATGCGATCGTCTATCAGGCGGGAACGGGAGCCAACGCACAGTCGCTGTCCGATACGCTGATCAGCAAGGCGCAGCAACTGGTCGGCGCCGACGAGAAAGATCCGTCGAAGCAGGCAAAACCACAGCTTGCGCCGCTCGCCGCGGCATTCGGACCGATCTTGCGTTTGACCGGTAGCGATCTCGTTTCCGGCGCGGCACCCAGCGGCAAGGGAAGCACTCCGACGGCCGCAACCGGCGACCTGAGCCTCGCACGCTATCTGGAGCGCATCACGGCGATGCGCCTGAAGACGTCGCAGATCGTCTCCAGTCCGGATCCGGATTCGATTGCGCGCGTGGCCGCGCAGTCCGTGCTGCAGGGCAAGACATCCGATATCGCCGACAGCCGCGATTACGCGAGCCGCGTCGCCGCAAGCCTCGGCGAGCAATGGTCCGGATTCGGCGCATTGTTCCGTGCGCCGTTCGATCAGTCGTGGCAGGTCATCGTGCAGCCGGCCGCTGCAAGCCTGAACGAAATCTGGCGTACCGCGATTCTTGCCGACTGGAACAGGACATTCGGCGGCCGTTATCCGTTTGCGGATTCCGACAACGATGCGTCGCTGCCCGAGATGGCGCGCTTCATGCGTCCGGACAGTGGCGTGATCGCCCAGTTCGTGACGTCGCAACTGGCCGGTGTCGTCGAACGGCATGGCGATCGATGGGTGGCCTCGCAGGGCGCGGACTCCGGCGCATTGACGATCGATCCGGCTTTCCTCAACGGCTTGAACAAGCTCGCGCGCACGGCGACGGTGCTGTTCCCGTCCGGCGATGCGCGGGTGCGCTACGAGCTGAGAGCGGAGCCGACACCGGGCATCACCGACATGCGATTCGTGCTGTCCGGCCGCGAACTGCATTACTTCAACCAGAAGCAGGAATGGACGCCGTTCGAGTGGCCGGGGCAGTCGCTTGAAAATCTGTCGCACATCGAATGGCAGACGGAGCAGGGCGGCTTGCGCACCGCGCTCGATTCGCAGGGGCGCTTCGGTCTCATCCGGCTGCTGGAGCGCGCGAAGGTCGCGCAGCAGGACAACGCGCGCTATCTGCTGACCTGGACGCCGGATACGAGCCAGGGTATGCCGCTCAGGGTGCAATTGCGCAGCGAAGCCGGCGCCGGCCCGCTCGACGTGCTCCAGTTGCGTCATTTCGCGTTGCCGGCACGCGTGTTCGTGACGGCGGCAGCGAACGCAGGGGCGCGCGGTTCGGCGAGCGGTCCGCCGCCGTTGCCGACGTCGGCGATCGAGGCCGCGAAGCATGCGGCCGTGCCGCTGCCGTCGGGGCTTCCGGGCAGCGGCCCGTTGCCGGACGAGGCGAGGTGGGCGGCGTCGGAGAAGGTATCCGGCCGGAATGCCGGTCTCGAACCGGCTCGAGCGTCGGCACGAACGACCACGGCCGTCCCGACGACACGAACGATGCCGCCGAAGCCCTCGATCTCGCGCGTGGTGACGACGTCGGCGCTTTCGGATCCACCCGCCAGCCCGTTCCGGCACGCCCTCACGCTGCTGGGCGACGCATTCGTTTTTTGAGACCAGCGATGACGCTAGCCAATTTTGTGAAGACCCTTGTAGGCGGACCGCGCGTCGATTCGCTCCAGCGGGCGCGGACGGATACCTGGGCCGCATGGATCGCACCGATACCGGGCGAGCATGCGTGCGGGCGCGATCCCGGCTACGAAGAAGCGTTCTTCGAAATGAAGGACGAAGCCGGCAAGCTGTCGGGAATCGACGACGGGTTGATCGCCCGCGCATGCGAACACCTGCTGAAGGAAACCGGCAAGGATTTGCGCGTGGCCGGCTACTACGCGTTCGCGCGCCTGCGGCAGGACGGCCCGGCCGGTTTCGCCGACGGGCTCGAACTGGCCGCGGCGCTTGTCGACCGGTTCGGCGAGGCGCTGTTGCCCGCCCGCCACGAAGCGAAGAAAGCCGCGCTGGAAATGCTCGCCACCGCGCGCGTGATCGACGCGCTGGATCGCCACGGCGATTTCGCGCCGGCCGATCTCGAGCGTGCGCTTGCAGCACTCGGCGTGCTCGTGACGTGCACGCAGGCGTGGCCCGACGCCGCCCGTCCGAATTTGCAGCCGCTCGTGTCGCGCTTCGATAAAAAGGAAGCACCGGCACACAGCGCCGATTCCGGCATGGCAGTGCCGTCAGCAACTGCTCCGGGCAAGACGTCAATCGGCTCGATCGCGTCGACGCGCGATCTGCTCGATCAGGCACGTGCAATGTCGGCGTGGCTTCGGGATCAGGAAAACGGCTACTTGCCGTCGGTGCGCGTCGTGCGAAACATCCGATGGGACACGTTGCACGACGTGCCGCCGTCGGATGCCGCGTCGCATACGCGGCTGGCGCCACCCCGCGCCGAGTTGCGCCAGCAGATGAAACGCCTTGTGCTGCAAAAGCACTGGCACGAGTTGCTGGAGCGGGTCGAAGGCGCGTTCATGGAGGGCGTGAATCACCTGTGGTTCGATCTGCAGTACTTCCAGCATGTGGCGCTCGATCACGTCGGTACGCCGTACAGCGCGTGGCGAGCAGTGCTGCGCGCCGACTTCGCGCTGTTCCTCGAACGGTTGCCGGGCATCGAGCGGCTCGCGTTCAGCGACGGCACGCCGTTCGCCGACGATACGACACTCGAATGGATTGCCCGGCACGCGGTCGTGCGCGACCTGGAAGCGGGCGAGGCGGTTGCGCCACTGCCCGTCTCCGCGGATAGCGAAAGCGACTCAACCGGCGACTGGCCGGAGATCGAAGCCCAGGCCCGTGAACTGGCCGCGCGCGAAGGCATCGAAACGGCCTTCGCATGGCTCGACGCGCTCCCGGGCATGAAAACCGATCGACATCGCTACTTGCAGCGGCTCGTGATGGCCCGGTTGGCCGACCACGCCGGCCGTCACGATGCAGCGCTCGCGCTCCTGGTCGAACTCGACGCAACATCCCGCTCGCTGCCGCTGATGCGCTGGGAGCCCGCGCTGACGTTCGAGGTCAAGCAACAACTGGTCAAGGCACTGAAGGCGATGAGCAGCCGCAAGGATGCCGACAAGCCGGCGCTCGCGCGCCGGATCGGCGAACTGCATGCGGAACTCATGGTCCTCGACCCCGCGCGCGCATTGACTCTTTCGTAATGGATTTTTCATGGACAACGACGATCCCATCCTGCGCTACTACGAAGCGGAAATGCGGTACTTGCGCGAATCCGGCAAGGAATTCGCGAAGGCGCACCCCGATCGGGCGCGCCTGCTCAATCTCGACCGCGTCGGCGATCGTGATCCGTACGTCGAACGCCTTTTCGAAGGTTTCGCATTCCTGACGGGCCGGCTACGGCAGAAACTCGACGATGAATTGCCCGAGCTGACCGAAGGGCTCGTCAGCCTGTTGTGGCCGCACTATCTGCGGATGATTCCGTCGCTATCGATCGTCGAGCTGACCCCGTTCGCGGAGACGCTTCAGAAAACGATCGTCGTGCCGGCCGGCGTGCCGGTGCGTTCCGCGCCGATCAACGTGCCTTCTCCTGACGGCGCCGGCGGCGTGGCGCCGCGCACGGTGCAATGTCTGTACCGTACGACGCAGGCCGTCGCGTTGCAGCCCGTGTCGCTCACGCATGCCGGGCCGGCCGTGCGTCACGACGGCCGTTCGGTGATCCGCCTGGGCTTCGCGTTGCACGGCTCGGCGCTGCGCAAGGAGACGGATCTGTCGCGGCTGCGGCTGCACCTGAACGCCGATCTGCCGACCGCATTTGCGATGCATCTTGCGTTGACGCGCCAGGTCGATGCGATTCACTGGCGCGTTCCGGAAATACGCGACGGAGAAGCCGTGCCGCTGCCGGGCATCACGATCGAGCCGGCCGGCTTTTCGACGGAAGAACGGCTGTGGCCCAAAGCCGATGCGGCATTCTCCGGATATCAACTGCTGCTCGAATACTTCACGTTCCGCGAGAAGTTTCTGTTCGTCGATCTGTGCGGGCTGGACATCTCCACGCTTCCGGAAACATCGACCCGCTTCGAGCTGGAGATAGTCCTCAAGGACGCGTATCCGTCGGACCAGCGCTTCAACGCGGAAAACGTGCGGCTGTTCTGCTCGCCGGTGATCAACCTGTTCGAACTCGATGCCGAGCCGATCGAGATCGATCATCACGAAACCGAATATCGCGTGGTGCCGGCCGGCCATCAGGGCGAGCATGTCGAGACGTATTCGGTCGATGCAGTCGCGACGTTCGATCACGATACGGCCGAGCGATACGAATACGTGCCGTTCGCGACGTTCCGGCACCGCGGCGGCATGCTGCGGCACGAGGCGCCGGAGCGCTATTTCCACACGCGCGTGCGTTCGGGCGTATCGGGGTTGCACGAAATGTGGGTGATCCTCGGCGGGCACGCGTGGGAGTCGATGGACACGCTGCCCGAGGAAAGCCTGTCGCTGCGCGTGACGGGGACGAACGGGCTGCTGCCGCGCAAGGGGCTGCGCGAGGCGAGCCTCGACGAGCTGGCGGCCAGCACGCCGAACGTCGGGGGTGTGCGCAATCTCGTCGCGCCGACGTTGCCGCTGTATCCGCCGACCGAAGACCGCTTCCAGTGGCGCGTGCTGTCGCATCTCGCGCCGAATTTCCTGTCGATGATGAACGCGGAGGTATTGCGCGGCGCGTTGGCGCTGTACGACTGGACGAACGAGGAGCTGAATCGGCGGCGGCTCGCCGGCATCCTGCATGTATCGCAGGACATGCTGGAAGAAGTATCGGGCGGCGCGGTGGAGCGCGGTGTGCTGATCGAGATCACGCTCGATTCGCACGCGTTCTCCGGCGAAGGCGACGTGATGCTGTTCGGCGAACTGCTGCATCGGTTCTTCGGCGCGTATGCGGAGATCAATCTGTTCACGAAGCTGGCGATCGTCAGCCTGCCGTCCCGGTCGCGGACGGAGTGGCCGCGCAGCAAGGCTCGGCGGGTGCCGCTATGACGGCTTCGATCGATCGGACGGTGGCCGAAGCTGCCGCGTCGAAGGGGGTGCCGACGGTTGTCGGGATGCTGTTCCAGCGAGCGCCGAAGATGACGTTCATGCAGTTCTGTCGGCTGCTGGAGGCGTGTGCGCCCGAACGCGCCGGGTTCGGTACGCGCGATACGCCGGAGCACGAGCCGGTGCGGTTCCGGCCGCGTCCGCGGTTGGGGTTTCCGGCGGGCGAGATGGCCGCGGTCGAATTCGACGACGAGCACCCCGAGGCACCGCCGACCGTGCGCACGACGTTCATGGGGCTTTACGGCGTCGATGCGGCGATGCCGTCGCACATGATCGACGAGATCGTACTGCGAGAGGAAGGGCATGAGGCGGTCGAGGCGTTTCTCGATCCGTTCAACCACCGGATGGCGACGCTGCTGTATCGCGCATGGAAGAAATATCGTTATCCGGAGCGTTTCCAGGCCGGCGGAGTCGACGATTATTCGCGCAGCCTGTTATGTCTCGCCGGATTCGGATGGGGCGACAAGCCCTTGCGTGCGGGTTTGCCGGATTCCCGGATGCTTGCCCTGCTGGGGCTGTTGATCCAGCGGACACGCACGTCGGAAGGGCTGGCCGGCGTGGTGGCGCTCGCCGCGCCGGGAGCCGATGTTCGGGTGGACGAATTCTGGGCCGTGACGACGAGTAGCGGTCGGCCAAAGCCGTTGACGTCGGCGAAGCCGGATGCGGACGCGCTGTCGGACGGGAAGCGCGGCGGGCTCGGCGGCGGTTACGTGCTCGGCAGGCGTCTCGCGTATCGCAGCCGCGCGGTGCGCGTGACATTGCGGCCGGTCGACGAACGGCAGGCTCAGGACCTGTTGCCCGGTGCGTGGCTGCATCGAGAGGTGATGGCATTCATCCAGCTGTATGTCGGCGTCAAGGCCGATGTGCATTTGCGGATGGAAGTGTCGTCAAGGTTCGTTCCGCATCCGACCGTCGGCGTCGAACATGCCGGCCCGGCGCCGCGTCTCGGCTGGACGACGGTGCTGCCGTCGGTCGATGAACGCATGATCGGCATCGCGCTTGGCGTGTACGAGGCGTTTCCCGTACCGCAACCCAACCCGCATCTCGTGCCGCGCACGATCTGATTCCGGAGTTCCCATGTTCTATCGAATGAGTGGTGCCATCGCTGTCGCCGTCTTGCTGCTGTCAGGTTGCGGTGCCTGGCAGTCCGTGTCGGACGCGTCGTCGAATGCGTATCGCGCCGTGTTTTTCAAGCAGGTGAAGGTGCTTGACGTCGATCTGGTCGCCCGTGCCGAACTGAACCCCGACGACGCAGGGCGGCCGACGTCGGTGGCCGTTCGCGTCTACCAGTTGAAGGACCGCAAGATGTTCGACGGAGCATCGTACGACGATCTGTTGAAGAACGACCGGACGGTGCTTGCTCAGGATCTGCAGGCCGATATGTCGGCCGTCGTGAACCCCGGAGCTTCGTCGAGCTTGTCTCAACCGATGCAACGCGAGACGGAGTATGTGGCGATCGTCGCGTTGTATCGCGTCCCGGACGCAGCCGGCGGCTGGAAGCGCGTCATCGAGAAAAGGAAGCTCGATCCGGACAAGCCGCTACGCGTCGGTTTGACGTCGACCGGATTGCAGATGGCGGGGGATAGATCGAAGTGATCGCACTGCTGTCGGGGGCGAGAAAGAGACCGCGCTGACGCAGGCGACTTGAACTGAAAATGCGGCCCATGCGCCGGTTGCCCGGCGATGATGGGCCGCAAGGGCATCACCGATCGTCGTCCCGTACCGAAGACGGATGCCGGCACAGCGCCCGCACGTCCATCTCCATGTACGGAAACAGCGGCAACTGGCTCAGCACGTCGTGCAGTTGCTGCACGCTCTCGACGTCGAAAATGCTGACGTTCGCATACTGCCCTGCGATGCGCCACAGATGGCGCCAGACGCCTTCGTTCATCAGCCGCTGGCACATCGCCTTTTCCTCGGCCTTCAGCGTGGCCGCCTTGACCGGGTCCATGTCCGCCGGCAGGCGAACGGTCATTTCCACATGAAACAGCATCCTGCACTCCTTGCGTTGTCGATTCGTCGAACGGGAAGGGCGCTCACGCCTGCGCGCGGGCCCGCTCGACTTCGCTGCCCGGCACGTCCTGCTTTTCCTTGACCAGCGAGAAGTCGAAGTCGATCAGCGCGAACTGCCCGTCGACGCCGTACGGCTTGCCTTCCGCGCCCTCGGCCTGCCTGACCGGCGGGATCAGCCCGTCGCGCGTCGCGAACGCGAAGTCGTCCCACAGATGCGGATCGCCATCGATGTTGATCTGCGTCGTCAGCTTACGATAACCGTCCGCGGAAACGAAGAAGTGAATGTGCGCCGGACGATGGCCGTGGCGGCCGAGCTGGTCGAGCAGTTGCTCGGTCTTGCTGCCCGGGGGCACGCTGTAGCCGACCGGCAGCACGCTGCGGAAGCTGTAGCGGCCTTCGGCATCGGTGCGGATCGAGCGGCGCAGGTTGAACGCGGGCTGCGACGGGTCGAAGTACGAGTAATTGCCCAGATGGTTCGCATGCCACACCTCGACCAGCGCGTTCGCGAGCGGTGCGCCATGCTCGCCGAGCACCTGGCCGCGCATGATCAGCGTCTGGCCCGGATCGGTGCCGTCGTCGAGGCGCGCGTGGCCGACCGATTCCGGCGCGCCGGCGACATACAGCGGGCCTTCGATCGTGCGCGGCGTGCCGCCCTGGATGCCGGCCTTTTCCTCGGCTTCGTCCATCCGCACGTCGAGGAAGCGCTCGAGGCCAAGGCCCGCGGCGATCAGCCCGAATTCGCGGCCGGCTTCGTTCAGGAAGTTGAGCGCCGTCCAGAATTCGCTCGGCTGCACGTCGAAGTCCTCGATCGTGTAGCAGATGTCCTTCACGATCCGGTTGACGATCGCGCGCACGCGCGGGTTGCCGGGCTTCTCGGCCGCGTCGTCGAAGGTCTTCAGCAGGGCGTCGATGGCTTGCTTGTTCATCTGTGTCTCCGGTTTCGGTTGTCGTGTGGGGTCAGCGGGCGCCGCGTCGCATCCGTTCGATGCGGGCCCAGTCGAAGGTGATGCCGAGGCCGGGCGCGGCCGGCAGATGCAGCTTGAAATCCTGGTAGCGCAGCGGCTCGACGAGAATCTCCTCGGTGAGCAGCAGCGGGCCGAACAGTTCGGTGCCCCATTTCAGCGAGTCGAACGTGCTGAACAGTTGCGCGGACGCCATCGTGCCGGCCGCGCCTTCGAGCATCGTGCCGCCATACAGTTCGATGCCGGCGGCCGCCGCGATCGACGCGACGCTCGCCGCGCCCTGCAGGCCGCCCGATTGCGCGATCTTCACCGCGAACACGTCGGCCGCGCGATCCTGCGCGAGCGCGAACGCATCGACGGGACCGTGCAGCGCCTCGTCGGCCATGATCGGCACCTGCGCGAGCTGCGTGAGGCGTTTCAGCCCCGCGCGCTTGATCGCGGCGATCGGCTGCTCGACGAGGCTCACGCCGGCGTCGGCGAGCCGCGCGCCGGCCCAGATCGCATCGGTTTCGCTCCAGGCCTGGTTCACGTCGACGCGCACGTCGCCGCGCTCGCCGAGCGCGCGCTTGATCGCGACGACGTGCGCCACGTCGTCGGCGACCGCGTTCGAGCCGATCTTCAGCTTGAACGCGCGATGGCGGCGTGCGTCGAGCATCGCTTCGGCTTCCGCGATGTCACGTTGGGTATCGCCGCTCGCGAGCGTCCACGCGACATCGACCGCATCGGTCCGGCGCCCGCCGAACAGCTCGGACAGCGGCACGCCCAGGCGCCGCGCCTGCGCGTCGAACAGCGCGGTCTCGAGCGCGCATTTCGCGAAGCGGTTGCCCTGGAACAGCTTGCGCGCACGCGCCATCGCGGCGCCCGGGCGCGTCGCGTCCATGCCCCGCAACAGCGGCGCGAAGTAGGTATCGATGTTGACCTTGATGCTTTCGGGGCTCTCCTCGCCATAGGCGAGGCCGCCGATGGTCGTCGCCTCGCCGACGCCTTCGATACCGTCCGTGCATCGAACGCGGACGAGCACGAGGGTCTGGCAATTCATCGTCGCGACCGACAACTTGTGGGGCCGGATCGTCGGCACGTCGACCAGCAGCGTCTCGATGCGTTCGATGGTGGCGGCAGTTGCTATCATGCGATTCCTCCTGTTGGTGCACATGGTAGGAATTCCCGCCCCGCGTCGTCCAACACTCTTTCCGACTACTTCCATACCTTTGAGGCATGAAATGGAATTGCGTCAGCTCCGTTACTTCATCGCCGTCGCCGAGGAAATGAACATCACGCGGGCCGCGGAGCGGCTGCACATGACGCAGCCGCCGCTGAGCCGCCAGCTCCAGGCGATCGAGGAGGAGATCGGGCTGCCGCTGTTCGAGCGCGGCGCGCGGCCGTTGAAACTGACCGATGCCGGGCGCGTGTTCCATGCGCAGGCGAAACGTCTGGTCGACCAGGCCGACGAATTGGGGCCGCTGACGCGGCGGCTCGCGCAACTGTCGGAGCGGATCGTGATCGGTTTCGTGCCGTCGACGCTGTACGGCGCGCTGCCGGACGTGATCCGCGCGTTTCGCGAGGCGCAGCCGGACGTCGAGCTGTCGCTGATCGAAATGTTCACGCTCGAACAGCTCGGCGCGCTGAAGGGCGGGCGGATCGACGTGGGGTTCGGCCGCTTGCGCTTCGACGACGACCAACTGGTGCGCGAGGCGCTGATCGAGGAAAAGCTGATCGCGGCGCTGCCGCTCGGGCATCGGCTCGCCGATCCGGCACGCCCGCTGACGCTCGCGGATCTCGCGGACGAGACGATGATCGTCTATCCGAGCACGCCGCGGCCGAGCTTCGCCGATCAGCAGTTGTCGGCGCTGCGCGACGGCGCGGTCGTGCCGGCGGCCGTGCACGAGGTGCGCGAGTTGCAGACGGCGCTTGGGCTCGTAGCCGCGCAGGTGGGCGTGTCGCTGGTGCCGGAAAGCGTGGAGGGCGTGCGCGTGAAGGGGGTGGTTTACCGGCGGCTGCCAGAGCCGGCCGCGACGTCACCGATCATCATGAGCCGCCGGCTGCACGGTGAGAGCGCGGCCACGGCGGCGTTCTGTGCGATTGCACGGCAGATGTTCGTGCCGGTGACGTGACGTGACTCGAGCACGAATCGCAACTAACGGCCTATTTTGACGCGCTCCTCCGAGGGGGAATTGGGCTTGTCGCCGCGGCTTCGTGCCGTCGACCGGGCGCCGGCCTCCCTATTAATGAGATAACCGGCCGGCGAAACAAGCGTCTCTCAGGCTGCGCCCAATTTAATGTATTAAAAAAAAATAAACGTAATAATGAGATAATGGGTGGCGTCGCATATTGATTCTTACTGTGTGCGGTTTTAATTATTGCAATATCGAATCATAAATAATCTGATTTTCTCCCCGTAAACCAGGGTCATGAAGCGGCACTTTTCATTCATTGCCGACCTGGAAAACCGGAGGGGAACGAGGTGAGTCGATTTGCGAAAAGCATAAAGTTCAGGATTTTTGCCACCCTTGCGGTGTGCGTCGCGTTGATGGTCGCAATTGGCACGTTCGGTGTATTCGGCTTGTCCAGACTGAATTCGAATCTCCATCGCGCCTATACGGGCAATACGGTGCCGATCGTCGAATTGACGGAAATCAGTGCGCTCGCGTTCAACATACGGTTGCAAATGCGCCGGCTGCAGGCCGAGCATGACCCCGTGCTCATGCGCAGCGCGGTCGACGACATTCGCACGCAACAAAGCCGCCTCGATACGATCTGGGGCCGTTATTACGGGGAATCGATCACGAGCGACAAGGAACGCATCATCGCCGAGCGCATCCGCAGCGTGCTGCCGCAGTTCCGGGCCGGGGTGAACGACGTGGCCGCGGTGATGAACGGCGGCGATCCCGACGCGGCCAAGGCGGTGATCGAGCGGCTGTCGCCGACCGCGAACCTGCTCAGGCAGGCGCTCGAGGACGACATCGCGCTGAACGTCGAGCAGGCGAAATCGTTCGTCGACGACAGCGAGTCGACCTTCCGCAACATTCTGTGGATCGCGATCGGCCTGATCGGTGTCGGCCTGCTGGTCGCGGTGTGGGCGTCGGCGCATCTGCTGCGGCATATCTCGACGCCGCTCGGCAAGGCCGTGCGCGTGGCCGACGAAATCGCGGGCGGCCGGCTGGACAACCGGATCGACATCGACTCGCACGACGAATTCGGCCAGTTGCTCGGCGCGCTGGAGACGATGGACCGGCAGCTCGGCACGACGGTGCGCGGCATCAAGCGCAGCGCGGAGTCGGTCGCGATCGCTTCGCACCAGATCGCGAGCGGCAACGCGGATCTGTCGGCTCGCACGGAGGAGCAGGCCGCGTCGCTCGAGGAAACCGCATCGAGCATGACGCAACTGACGGAGACCGTGAAGCAGAACGCCGACAACGCGCAGCAGGCGAACACGCTCGCGACCCGCGCGACGGACATCGCGGACGCCGGCCACGACGCCGTGCAGCACATGGTCGCGACGATCGAGCAGATCAGCGATCGCTCCAGCCAGGTGTCCGACATCACGGGCGTCATCGAGGGAATCGCGTTCCAGACCAACATTCTCGCGCTCAATGCTGCGGTGGAAGCGGCGCGCGCGGGCGAACAGGGGCGTGGTTTCGCGGTGGTCGCGAGCGAAGTGCGCAACCTCGCGCAACGCTCCGCGAGCGCCGCGAAGGAGATCAAGGAACTGATCGGCGCGTCGGTGTCGATGATCCATGACAGCGCGCAGCAGGCCGCGGACGTCGGCGCGACGATGGGGCAGGTGAAGCAGGCGATCAAGCAGGTGTCCGACATCGTCGCCGAAATCGCGGCCGCGTCGCGGGAGCAGAGCCGGGGAATCGAGCAGGTCAACGTGGCGATCGGGCAGATGGAGGGCGTGACGCAGCAGAATGCGGCGCTCGTCGAGCAGGCGGCCGCGGCGTCGCATTCGCTCGAGGAGCAGGCCGGCCATTTGCAGGCGGCGATGTCGGCGTTCCGGCTGGCGGAGGCCTCCCCGGACGAGCCCGCCGCGCCGGCGGTTGCGCCTGCGGCGCGGGTGCAGCCTCCGGCGGCGGCGCGGCCGCCGAGCGTGCCGGTAGCGGCAGCGGGTGGGGCCGCCGAGTGGCACGCGTTTTGAACGCCACGCGGTCCGCGCTTGTGGCGACGTGCTTGCCGGTGCGCCAGACACGCCGGCGCGCGCGTTCGCCGTTCACTTTCACGATCCGTCCGCGGCGATGCGGGCGGTGGATCTGTTCATGACGCTCATGACGAACCCGACTCAGGCAGTACTGACGCTCGACGCGCTCGTCGACACGTGCGCGCGTTTCGATCCGTCCGACGCGGATCAGCGGCTGATCGTGCGCACGATGGTCGTGCCGATGCTGGCGCGGCGGCTGAAATGGCTGGAATTGCTGCTGCGCGCGTGCCCGCATAGCCCGGCCACGCGGGCGATGTTCGAACAGGTGGAACGCGCGCTGGCCTGCGCGTCGTCGCGACTGGATGGCTCGCGATTGCCGCCCGCGGGCGCTGCCGACACAGCGCAACCGGCATGACCGGCGCAAACGGCCCAGGCATGGGCACCAGCGGCACTAACCGCTGACGCCGTTGACGCCGTTGACGCCGCTCGCGCTGCGCGCGCCATCGCAGCAACCGGTGCCGGAGACGGCCGCAGCCACCGAAGCGGTCGGCGCCGCGCGGTACCGCAATGATCGTCGGCCCGCTTGTCGCCGTGCGCGCGTGCCATGCAACAGGCAACCGCCCGTGCTGCCGCGGGCGCGTCCGCCCGAAAGCGCGCGGACGTGCGCTCAGCGCAGCCCGTCGAGCGTCTCCGACGGCGATTCGCCGAACTTTTCCCGATACGCGATCGCGAACCGCCCGAGATGGGTAAACCCGCAGTCGAGCGCGATATCGGCGATCCGCCGGTTGGATGCCGCGCCGCGCAGCAGTTCGCGCGCGTGCGCGAGCCGCGTCGCGCGCAGGTATTGCATCGGGCTCATGCCGCGGAATTGCAGGAACGCGTCGCGCAGCGTCCGTTCGGGCACGTTGGCGGCCTGGACGATATCGGCGAGCTGCAGCGGCTGCGCGTAATGCGCATCGACGAACTCCTGCGCGCGCCGCACGAAGCCCGGCGCCGGGTCGCGGTGCGATGCGTGCGGCACGGACGACGGCGGATGGCCTTCGATCAGCAGGTCGATCAGCAGATGCTCGAGCTGCGACGCGACCCGCGGGTTCGCGTTCGCGCGTTCGAGCAGCTCGGGCGAGCGCGCGACGAGCATCAACTGCTGGCGCCACGCGGCGAGCGCGGCGTCGCTGACGTGCAGCACGGGATCGAGCGTCGCGCGCGGGTCGCCGGTCAGCGAGCCGACGGTCGCCGCGTCGATGCGCAGCACGAATTGTTCGCAATCGGCCGACAGCACCGCGTCGAAGCGCTCGCCGGGCGCGCACAGCACGCCGGTCTGGCCGTCGACGCCGAGCCGACGCCCCATCGCATGGACTTCCGCGTGCCCGGACAGGCAGAACATCAGCAGGTAATAGCCGTCGACTGCGTCGACCTGCACGCGCATCGCGTCGCCGAACGCGATCGTGCCGATCCCGAGCCCGCCCAGCCTGACGAAATCCATGTGCGACGCCCCGTGCACGCGGCCGTTCGGCAGCAGCGCGTGCGGCTGCATCACGCGCGAGATCCGCTCGCGCGTCTCGTCGAGATCGCGGGATTCGAACAGCCGGTGCGCGCGCAGCGCGAGCGGCTCGAACGACGTTGGGGACATGGGCTTCAGCCTTGGTATGGACGGCACGCGCTTCGATCCGGCGAACGGGGGCGCGATCGTGCGCCAGCCGCGTGTGCCGTCATGCTAGCGCAGAAATCCGCCGAAAGTGGATATTGCGCCGCCGCAATCGCACTTTCCGGATAGACGCCGAATATTAGCTTTTCAAAAATCGGCTCCATGCATTCAACGCAACGGATCGACAAGGAGTCCGACATGGAGCAGACAGAATCGCCCGTCGTTTTCGCCGCACGCGGCGACGCATCCGACGTGACTTTCCCGCACGACGACGGCTCGCGCGTGCCGTACAAGGTGTTCAGCTCGCGGGCGGTCTACGATCGCGAGCAGGAACGCATCTTCCGCGGGCCGACGTGGAATTTCGTCGCGCTCGAAGCGGAGATCCCGAACGCCGGCGACTTCAAGAGCACGTTCGTCGGCGACACGCCGGTGGTCGTCACGCGCACCGAGGACGGCGCGCTGTCCGCATGGGTGAACCGCTGCGCGCACCGCGGCGCGCAGGTGTGCCGCAAGTCGCGCGGCAACGCGAGTTCGCACACGTGCGTCTATCACCAGTGGAGCTTCGACAACCAGGGCAACCTGCTCGGCGTGCCGTTCCGGCGCGGCCAGAAGGGAATGACCGGGATGCCGGCCGATTTCGATCCGAAGCAGCACGGGCTGCGCAAGCTGCGCGTCGACAGCTATCGCGGGCTCGTGTTCGCGACCTTCAGCGACGAGGTCGCGCCGCTGCCCGACTATCTCGGCGAGCAGATGCGCCCGTGGATCGACCGGATCTTCCACAAGCCGATCGAGTATCTCGGCTGCACGCGCCAGTATTCGAAGTCGAACTGGAAGCTGTACATGGAGAACGTGAAGGACCCGTATCACGCGAGCATGCTGCACCTGTTCCATACGACCTTCAACATCTTCCGCGTCGGGATGAAGGCGCGCTCGATTCCCGATGCGAACCACGGGCTGCACAGCATCATCACGGTGACGAAGACGGGCGACGATACGTCGGCCGCGTACAAGCAGCAGAACATCCGTTCGTTCGACGAGGGCTTCCATCTGGAAGACGAGTCGATCCTCGATCTCGTGTCGGAATACGACGAGGACTGCACGAACCATATCCAGCCGATCTTCCCGCAGCTCGTGATCCAGCAGATCCACAACACGCTGGTCGCGAGGCAGATCTTGCCGAAGGGGCCGGACAACTTCGAGCTGATCTTCCACTTCTTCGGCTATGCGGACGACACGCCCGAGCTGCGCGCGCTGCGCATCAAGCAGGCGAACCTGGTCGGGCCGGCCGGCTATATCTCGATGGAAGACACGGAGGCGACCGAGCTCGTGCAGCGCGGCACGGTGCGCGATGCCGACGCGACGTCGGTGATCGAGATGTCGCGCGGCAATCCGGACCAGCAGGACACGGTGATCACCGAGAGCCTGATCCGCAAGTTCTGGGTCGGCTATCAGAAGCTGATGGGCTATTGAGGCGGGAGCAAGAAATGACGGAAGACATGAAGACGTGGTTCGAGATTTACATGCTCCAGAACCGCTACATCGGGCACCTCGACAACGACCGGCTCGAACATTGGCCGGAAATGTTCACCGAGGACTGCACGTACGAAATCGTGCCGAAGGAGAACGCCGATCTCGGGCTGCCGGTCGGGATCGTCCACTGCACGAACCAGCGGATGCTGCGCGACCGCGTGGTGTCGCTGCGGCACGCGAACATCTACGAGGAGCATACGTACCGGCACATGACGTCGGGCCTGACGATCGTCGCCGAACGCGACGGCGAATTCGATACCGAGAGCAACTACGTGGTCGTGCAGACGCGCAGCAACGGCGAATCGAACGTGTACCAGGCCGGCAAGTACTACGACACGGTGGTCCGCACGCCCGACGGCTTGCGCTACAAGACCAAGCGCGTGATCTACGACACGTCGCGCGTGCAGACGCTGCTCGCGACGCCGATCTGACCGCTCCGACGAAGCAAGGAAACGACATGACCGAAGCAACGCTGGCCGAGTGGCATCCGCTCGGCGCTTTCGACGAATTCTCCGAAGACGAACCGGCGGCGCGCGTCGCCGGCCAGAAGCCGATCGCCGTGTTCCGGATCGGCGACGAACTGTTCGCGATGCACGACCTCTGTTCGCATGGTCACGCGCGCTTGTCCGAAGGCTATGTGGAGGACGGCTGCGTCGAATGCCCGCTGCACCAGGGGCTGATCGACATTCGCACGGGCGCGCCGAAATGCGCACCGATCACCGAGCCGGTGCGGACCTATCCGATCCGGATCGTCGACGGGCAGGTGGAAGTCAATGTCGGCTGATCCGGTCGTGATCGTCGGCGCCGGCCACGCGGCGCGGCGCACGGCCGAAGCCCTGCGCGCACGCGATGCGGCGGCGCGCATCGTGATGATCGGCGCGGAGCGCGAGCTGCCGTACGACCGGCCGGCGCTGTCGAAGGACGCGCTGCTGAGCGATGGCGGCGAACAGCGCGCGTTCATCCGGGATGCGGCGTGGTACGACGCGCAGCGCATCGCGCTGCGGCTCGGCACGCGCGTCGAGGCGATCGAGCGCGATGCACGGCGCGTGCGCCTCGACGACGGGACGACGCTGCCGTATGCGCGACTCGTGCTCGCGACGGGTTCGCGGGTGCGTGCGTTCGGTGGTCCGGTCGACGCGGGCGTCGTGCCGCATTACGTGCGTACCGTTGGCGATGCACGTTCGTTGCGTGCGCAACTTGCTGCGGGGCGTCGCGTGGCGGTGCTCGGCGGCGGCTTCATCGGCCTCGAGGTCGCGGCGGCGGCGCGCCAGCTCGGCTGCGACGTGACGGTGATCGATCCGGCGCCCCGGTTGCTGCAGCGC
Source organism: Burkholderia sp. AU32262 (assembly GCF_020419985.1). Taxonomy (NCBI): domain Bacteria; kingdom Pseudomonadati; phylum Pseudomonadota; class Betaproteobacteria; order Burkholderiales; family Burkholderiaceae; genus Burkholderia; species Burkholderia sp. AU32262. Next base: position 180,952 of record NZ_JAIZRS010000009.1, on the reverse strand, counting down.
GCGTTGCCGGAAGTGGTCGGTGCGTTCGCGCATCGGCTGCACGATGCGCGCGGCGTGAGCTTCCGGTTGGCGACGCTGCCGCGCGCGATCCGTCGCGCGCCGGGCGGCGGCGCGATCGTCGAAACCGATCGCGGCGACGTGCCGGCCGATATCGTCGTGGTCGGCATCGGCGTGGTGCCCAACGTCGAGCTCGCACAGGCGGCCGGGCTCGACGTCGACAACGGGATACGCGTCGATGCGGGCTGCCGCACGGCCGATGCGGCGATCTTCGCGGCGGGCGAGGTGACGATGCACTTCAATCCGCTGCTCGGGCGGCATGTGCGGATCGAATCGTGGCAGGTGGCCGAGAACCAGCCGGCCGTCGCGGCCGCGAACCTGCTCGGCGCCGACGAGCGCTATGCCGAGCTGCCGTGGCTGTGGTCCGATCAGTACGACTGCAACCTGCAGATGCTCGGGCTGTTCGGCGGCGAACGCACGATCGTCGTGCGCGGCGATCCGGCGAGCGGGCCGTTCACGGTGTTCGGGCTCGGCGACGACGGCAGGATCGTCGCGGTGGCCGCGGCGAACCTCGGGCGCGACATCGGCGCGTCGCGCCGGCTGATCGCGGCAGGCGCGGCGCCCGATCCGGTGAAGCTGGCCGATCCGGCGGTCAGCCTGAAGGCGTTCATGTAGCGGGGCACTCGCGGCGCGCATGCGCCGTGTGTGCGACGCCGACCGCGGGTTTGTCGGCTGCGGCGAAATCGGGGATATTAACGACATCGCCGATCCGCCCGTCCTCCATGACGCCAGACAAAGCCCTCGAACTGAAACGAAGCAAGCGCCGTGCGCTGTGGCTGCTGCTGGCGGCCGTCGCGGTGTTCGTCACGACCATCCTGCTGCCGCGCGGCCCGTGGGTCGACGGTTTCAAGGCCGTCGCCGAAGCCGCGATGGTCGGCGCGCTCGCCGACTGGTTCGCGGTCGTCGCGCTGTTCCGCCGCGTGCCGATCCCGTTCGTGTCGCGCCACACCGAGATCATCCCGAAGAACAAGGACAAGATCGCCGACAACCTCGCGGTGTTCGTGCGCGAGAAATTCCTCGGCCCCGACGCGCTCGCCGCGCAGATCCGCCAGCACGACCCGGCGCGGATGCTCGGCGCGTGGCTCGGCGAGCCGGCGAACACCGACGCGCTCGGCGGCTACGTGACGAAGCTGATGAGCTTCGCGCTCGACATGACCGACGACGCGCGGATCCAGTCGTTCGTCCACGATGCATTCCGCGCGGTGATCGACCGGGTCGACCTGTCGCAATCGGCCGGTGCGATCCTCGACACGCTGACGAAGGACGGCCGCCACCAGGCGCTGCTCGACGACGCGATCGAACAGGTGGTGGACGTGCTCGGCAAGGAAGAGAACCGCGAGGTGATCGCGGGCTTCATCGTCGAATGGCTGAAGACGCAATACCCGAAGGTCGAGAAGATCATGCCGACGCAGTGGTTCGGCGAGAACGGCGCGCGGATGCTCGCGAGTGCGGTGAGCCGCGTGCTGGAAGGCGTGGCGGCCGACCCGGAGCATGAACTGCGGCAACGCTTCGACCGGACGGTCGTGCGGTTGACCGAGCGGCTGAAGCACGACCCCGCATTCATCGCGAAGGGCGACGAGATCAAACGCTACATCCGCGACGGCGACGCGTTCAACGACTATGTGCGCGACTTGTGGGGCCAGTTGCGGGCCTGGCTGAAGGCCGATCTCGCGCGCGCCGATTCTGCGCTGCACCGGCAGGCCGCGACGCTCGGCGGCTGGCTCGGCGCGCGGCTCGCCGAGAGCCCGGCGCTGCGCGCGTCGCTGAACGAGCATATCGAGAAGGCCGTGCACGAGATGGCGCCCGATTTTGCCGATTTCCTGATGCGTCACATTCGCGACACGGTGCGCAACTGGGATGCGCGCGAGATGTCGCGACAGATCGAACTGAACATCGGCAAGGATCTGCAGTACATCCGCATCAACGGCACGCTGGTCGGCGGGCTGATCGGACTCGGGTTGTATCTGGTGTCGCTGGCGCCGCGCTGGGCGGCCGGCTGGCTGCACTGACGCGGGCACGGGCGTTGCGCGCATGACGCGACGCCGCGCGCCGCCGGATCACGCGGACGCCTTGGCGCCGTGCAATTGCAGGCCGAGCGCCTTGATGACTTTCAGGATCGTGCCGAAGCTCGGATTGCCGTCGTGCGACAGCGCCTTGTACAGCCCTTCGCGCGACAGGCCCGCATCGCGCGCGACCTGCGACATGCCGCGCGCGCGGGCGATCACGCCGAGCGCGTGCGCGATGAAGGCCGGATCGTCGCCGGCCTCCTGCAGGCAGGCGTCGAAGTAGTCGGCCATGTCGTCTTCGGTTTTCAGGTGTTCGGCCGAATCCCACGGCCGCGTCTTGATCTTGTCCATCGATCACTCCATGTCGAGGTGCGCGAGCATTGCGTGCGCGGCGCGTATGTCGGCCTGTTGCGTCGATTTATCGCCGCCGCAGAGCAGGATCACCCAGATCGTCCCGCGCCTCGCGTAGTAGACGCGATAGCCGGGCCCATGATCGATGCGCATTTCGACGACGGGCGAGCCGGCGGATTTCCAGTCGCCCGGATTGCCCATCGACAGGCGGTCGATGCGCGCCTGGATGCGGCGCCTGGCGATGCGATCGGGCAGGCCGGCAAACCAGGCGTCGAAGACGTCGGTGGTCCGGATGCTGAATGCAGGAGGACTGTAGGGCATGAATTGCAGTGTGTCAACCATGGTTCACATGTCTGTTGAATGGAACATCGTTGCCATTACAGCCCGGCCGGCGCGTCGGCGGGTGTTGACTGGCCGTCAGACCGATCTTTCCGCTGGCGGAGCCGGCCATCCGGTCGAAGCCGGAATTTCAGGAATCCGTCTACAATCGAAAACGTCTTTGCCGTTCGCGCGAGCTGCCGCGCGCGGGCGGATCCGTTCGTCCTCCATCATCCGGAGGCGCCGCCGCGCATCGCGCATCACGCTCCGGCATCGCGTGCCGCGCGGCGAGCAGTGCCGTGGTTTGTGTCCAGCAGGTAAGGCGTCCGCGTGCCGTAGGCCGGCGCGCGTCCTGAACGCCGCGTGTCCGTAGGCCGGGCAGGCGGCATAACCGAGAGTCCCATGAAAGCATCGGATCTGTTCGTGAAGGCGCTGGAAGCCGAAGGCGTCGAGTACGTGTTCGGCATTCCAGGCGAAGAAAACCTCGATCTGCTCGAATCGCTGCGGCGATCGAAGATCAAGCTCGTGCTGACCCGGCACGAGCAGGCGGCCGGGTTCATGGCCGCCACCTACGGCCGCCTCACGGGCCGCACCGGCGTGTGTCTCGCGACGCTCGGGCCGGGTGCGACGAACTTCGTGACGGCCGCCGCGTATGCGCAGCTCGGCGGGATGCCGATGCTGATGATCACCGGGCAGAAGCCGATCAAGTCCAGCAAGCAGGGCCACTTCCAGATCGTCGACGTGGTCGACATGATGCAGCCGCTCACGAAGTTCACGCGGCAGATCGTGTCGATCGGCAACATCCCGTCGGCCGTGCGCGAGGCGTTTCGCCGCGCGGAGGAAGAGCGTCCGGGCGCCGCGCACCTCGAACTGCCCGAGGACATCGCGCACGAGGAGGGCGACGGCAAGCCGATCCCGCGCAGCTACAGCCGGCGGCCGGTGGCCGAGGAGAAGGCGGTCGCGCATGCGGTCGACGCGATCCAGGCCGCGCGTCATCCGCTGTTGATGATCGGCGCGGGCGGCAACCGCAAGACCACCTGCAAGATGCTGCTCGAATTCGTCGACAAGACGGGCATTCCGTTCTTCACGACGCAGATGGGCAAGGGCGTGATCGACGAGACGCACCCGCTGTGGCTCGGCAACGCGACGCTGTCCGACGGCGACTTCGTGCATCGCGCGATCGAGCATGCGGACTGCATCATCAACGTCGGCCACGACGTGATCGAGAAGCCGCCGTTCTTCATGCGCACCGACGACAAGACCGTGATCCACGTGAACTTCCTCGGCGCGCAGGTCGACCCCGTCTATTTCCCGCAGATCGAGGTGGTCGGCGACATCGCGAATGCGGTGTGGCAGATGAAGGAGGCGCTGACGCCGCAATCGCACTGGGATTTCGAGCGCTTCAGGATGATCAAGTCGCATTTCGACGCGCATCTGGAAAAGGGCCAGCACGATCCGCGCTTCCCGATGTACCCGGTGCGGATCGTGAACGACCTGTACAACGCGTTGCCGGTGGACGGCATCGTCTGTCTCGACAACGGGATGTACAAGATCTGGTTCGCGCGCTACTGGCGTGCGCACGAGCCGAACTCGCTGCTGCTCGACAACGCGCTCGCGTCGATGGGCGCGGGCCTGCCGTCGGCGATCGCGACGAAGATCGTGCATCCGCAGCGCAAGGTGATCGCCGTGTGCGGCGACGGCGGCTTCATGATGAATTCGCAGGAACTCGAAACGGCCGTGCGGCTGAAGCTCGACATCGTCGTGATGATCCTGCGCGATGACGCGTTCGGGATGATCCGCTGGAAGCAGGAGAACATGAACTTTCCCGATTTCGCGATGACGCTGCAGAACCCCGATTTCGTGTCGTACGCGCAAAGCTACGGTGCGCACGGGCATCGCGTCGAGTCGGCCGACGATCTCGAGCCGCTGCTGCGCGAATGCTTCGCGTCGCCGGGCGTGCACGTGATCGACGTGCCGATCGACTACTCGGACAACGAGCGCGTGCTGAACCGCGAGATCAAGCGCCTGTCGGCGCAACTCTGAATGCCCCGTTCACAGGAAGGAGTCGTTCCATGTTGAAGGAAACCTATCCGTACTATCTCGCCAACGAAGCCGTCTACGCGAACACCGATCTGGAGGTGACCGACAAGTTCAGCGGCAAGGTCGCCACGCGCGTCGCGCTGGCCGACGCGAAGGCGATCGACGCGGCGATCGCCGCGGCAGTCGACGCCACGAAGCCGATGCGCGAGATGCCGGCCTACAAGCGGCAGGCCGTGCTCGATCATTGCGTCGCGCGGTTTCGCGAACGTTTCGACGAGCTGGCCGAGGCGCTGTGCATCGAGGCCGGCAAGCCGATCAACGATTCGAAGGGCGAAGTCACGCGGCTGATCGACACGTTCCGCGTCGCGTCCGAGGAATCGGTGCGCATCGACGGCGAGATCGTCAATCTCGAGATTTCCGCGCGGGCGCAGGGCTATACGGGCTACACGAAGCGCGTGCCGGTCGGCCCGTGCTCGTTCATCTCGCCGTTCAACTTCCCGTTGAACCTCGCCGCGCACAAGGTCGCGCCCGCGCTCGCGGCCGGCTGCCCGTTCGTGCTGAAGCCGGCGAGCCGCACGCCGATCGGCGCGCTGATCATCGGCGAGGTGCTTGCGGAAACCGACCTGCCGAAGGGTGCATTCTCGGTGCTGCCTGCGCATCGCGACGGCGCCGACCTCTTCACGACCGACGAGCGCTTCAAGCTGCTGTCGTTCACCGGTTCGCCGGCGGTAGGCTGGGCGCTGAAGGAGAAGGCCGGCAAGAAGAAAGTCGTGCTGGAACTCGGCGGCAACGCGGCCGCGATCGTCGATGCCGACCAGCGCGAGCGGCTCGACTACGTGGTCGATCGCCTCGCGTTCGGCGCGTACTACCAGTCGGGCCAGAGCTGCATCGGCGTGCAGCGGATTCTCGTGCATGCCGACCTGTACGACGCGCTGCGCGAGAAGCTGATCGCGAAGACGCGTTCGCTGAAGATGGGCGATCCGAAGGATCCGTCGACGTTCGTCGGGCCGATGATCTCCGAATCCGAGTCGCGCCGGCTGTCGGGCTGGATGGACGCGGCCGTCGCGGCGGGCGCGAAGATCGTCGCGGGCGGCAAGGTCGACGGCGCGATGTTCGAGGCGACGCTGCTGGAGAACGTCGGGCGCGAGCAGGACCTCTACCGGAAGGAGGCGTTCGGCCCCGTCGCGATCCTCGAGAAGTTCGACCGCTTCGACGACGCGCTCGCGCGCGTGAACGACAGCGACTTCGGGCTGCAGGCCGGCGTGTTCACCGATTCGCTCACGCATGCGCAGCGCGCGTGGGACGAGCTCGAGGTGGGCGGCGTCGTGATCAACGACGTGCCGTCGTTCCGCGTCGACAACATGCCGTACGGCGGCGTGAAGGATTCGGGCCTCGGCCGCGAAGGCGTCCGCTACGCGATCGAGGACATGACCGAGCCGCGGTTGATGGTCGTGCGGCGCCGGTAACGCGCGGCAGGCGGCGCGGCGCCACGGCGGCACGCGGGCGGGCGATCGGGCCGGCCCGCGTGCCGTTCTTCATGGCGCGTCGCGAGCGCGGTGCGGCGCCGCGCGTGTCCCGCGCGCCGAACTGCCCGACACGGGCTCGACGATGGGCGTCGCCTCGTGATGTAATCGCGCGAAACTGCCGACCGGGGTACGACGCCGGAACGCGCGAATTCATTCTTCACGAGGTCGATTCATGTCCCCCGTCTCGGCATTCAAGCTGGTTCTGTTGTCATTCCTCGCGATCGTCGCGCTCGAATGCATCGCCAAGCGGCTGCGGTTGCCGCCCGCGGCCGCGCTGCTGATCGGCGGCATCGGCATCGCGTTCATCCCCGGCCTGCCGCCGATCGATCTCGATCCCGAGCTGGTGCTGCTGGTGTTCCTGCCGCCGCTGCTGATGGACGGTGCGTACTTCTCCGTGTGGGAAGAATTCAAGCGCAACGTCGGCGGCATCCTGATGCTGGCGATCGGCGCGGTCGTATTCACGACGTTCGCGGTCGGCTTCGCCGTGCACTGGGTGGTGCCGACGCTGCCGTGGGCCGCGTGCTTCGCGCTCGGCGCGATCGTGTCGCCGCCCGATGCGGTGGCCGCGAAGGCCGTGCTCGAACGCGTCGCGCTGCCGCGCCGGCTGATGGTGCTGCTCGAAGGCGAGAGCCTGCTGAACGACGCGGCCGGCCTCGTGCTGTTCCGCTTCGCGGTCGCGGCCGCGCTCACCGGCGCGTTCAGCCTCGAGCACGCGGTCGTGCGCTTCGCGGAGCTCGGGCTCGGCGGCGTGGTGGTCGGCTTCGTGGTCGGCAAGCTCGTCGTGTGGTTCCTGAAGCTGCTCGACGACGACTATCTCGTGATCACCGTCGCGGTGATCGCCGGCTGGATCGCGTACATCGCGGGTGAAATGGTCGAGGTGTCGGGCGTGATCTCGACCGTCACGGCCGGCATGATCGTCGGCTGGCATCAGCACGAAGTGTTTTCGGCGGCCGTGCGCACGCGCGGCACCGCGTTCTGGCAGGTCATCGTGTTCCTGCTCGAGGCGCTGGTGTTCGTGCTGATCGGGCTGTCGCTGCGCGGCGCGATCCATCGGCTCGGCGGCTTCGAGCAGGTGCTCGGCACGATGGTGCCGCCGGTGCTCGCGGTACTGGCGGCGGTGATCGTGTCGCGCTTCGTGTGGATCTACGCGGTCGAGGCGCTGAAGTGGCCGGTGCGCGGCCTCGCGGGCCGCGGCGAGGCGCCGGACTGGAAGGCCGCGACGATCATGAGCTGGGCCGGGATGCGCGGCGTGGTGACGCTGGCGATCGCGCTGTCGCTGCCCGAGGCGCTACCCGGCCGCGACGTGATCCTGGTCGCATCGTTCGCGGTGATCCTCGTCACCGTGCTGCTGCAGGGCACGACGATCGGCCCGCTGATCCGGCTGCTGCGCCTGCCGCCGCGCGACGAGCGCGCCGCGCACCACCTGACCGAGCCGCAGACGTGGGCGTACGTCGAGGCCGCGCAGCTCGCGGCGATCCAGCCGCTCGTGCGCGACGAGAACGGCGTCGTGATCCATCCGCGCCTGCTCGAGCAGTACACGTATCGCGCCGAGTTGACCGAACGGTCGAAGAACGCGCCCGCGTATCCGGTGGAAGTGCGCACCGCGCACTACGACGTGGTGCTGGCCGCGATCCGGGCCGGGCGCGCCGAGCTGTTGCGCCTGCACCGGTCGGGGCGCATTCACGACGAGATGCTGCACACGCTCGAACGCGACCTCGACCTGCAGGAAGTGTCCGCGCAGCACGCGCGCGGCTGATCGGCCGCGGGCTCACGACTCACACCCACGGGGCCGGCGTCCTGCCGGCTCCCCGCCGGTTCTCATACGCATGCGGATCGAGCGTCGCCCGCCGCGCGATTTCCCCTCGCACGGCCGATTTGACTCGCCACGATCAGGCCCCAATACGACCGATCCCGCAGCCTTGCACGACATGCAAGCCTTATGGCGCGGGTCTCGCAAACGTTATCGTGCGTCGAATCCGGAAATGATCCGATTTATCCGTTGCCGTCTCTTTCTGCATATTTGGCAAAACTAAACCGGAAGGAGATAGATGCTGTGTTCTAATTTCATTTAGAATCAGCCGGTTATGTTTATTGAGAGAAAGAATGCGGAGGTAATGCGGTCGTCGACGGGGAAACAACGGCGCCTGAAGCCCCGCAAGGCAGTGCCGACAGGCCTAATCGGCGGAATCAGGCGGGTTTTTCAACTGCCAATATAAGATGGCGTCCCAGTCGGATAAACAACTCCTATGAAAGAATCGTTTGGAGATTCGGCGTTTGAAACTGGATTTATGAAAGAATCGAGTAGTGATAATGCCTCGGATTGCCTCGAATCGGGGTTATCGGTCCTCCTTGTGGACGACCAGCCATTCGTCGGCGAGGTGATCCGCCGCGCGTTGCGCAGCGAGCACGACATCGACCTGCACGTGTGCACCGACGCACATCGGGCAATGGCGGTCGCGCGCGACGTGAAGCCGACGGTCATCCTGCAGGATCTCGTGATGCCGGAGATCGACGGCCTCGATCTCGTGCGCGCGTGGCGCGCGGACGCCGGCACCGCGCGCGTGCCGATCATCGTGCTGTCGGCGAAGGAAGAGCCGATCGTCAAGCGCGAGGCGTTCATTGCCGGCGCGAACGACTATCTGGTGAAACTTCCCGACGCGATGGAGCTGACCGCGCGCATTCGCTACCACTCGAATTCGTACCTGATGTCGCGGCAGCGCGACGAGGCGCTCGATTTCCTGTCGCACGACATGCGTTCGCCGCAGACGTCGATCCTCGCGCTGCTCGACGTCTACCGGGCCGAACACGGCGACATGCCGGCGATCATGGAGCGCATCGCCGGCCATGCGCGGCGCGCGCTCGCGCTCGCCGACGGCTTCATCCACCTGACCCGCGCGCAGTCCGAGCGCCGCGCGCACGAAGTCGTGAGTCTCAACGAGATCGTGGTCGACGCCGTCGACCAGCTGTGGGAGAAGGCGGCCGGGCTCGGCTGCCGGGTGATCGCGCACGTGCCCGACGGCGAGTGCGTGACGATGGGCGACCGCATGATGCTGACGCGCGCGGTCGCGAACCTGGTCGACAACGGGCTGAAATACGGCCCGGCCGGGATGGACGTACATTGCACGCTGGGCGGCGAGGACGGCGCCTGGCTGATCGGCGTCGAGGATGCCGGCGCCGGCATCGCGCCGGAGCAGCGCACGGCCGCGACCGAGTCGTTCGTGCAGCTCGAATCCGCGCATGGCGCGGCGCGCGGCGGTTTCGGCCTCGGCCTCGCATTCGTCCGCGCAACGGCGGCGCGGCATCGCGGCCAGATCCTGATGCGCAATACGGCGCGCGGTTTCATGGTCGCGCTTCGGCTGCCGGCGCAGGCGGAGCGGTGACGTCGCGGCGCGGCCTGCCGCCGCCGCGCCGCCCGAGAGACCTCGATGCGCTCGTGGCGCGCCATTCGGCGCGCACGCGGGCGCGGTTTTTTCAACGCTGAATTTAGAAAGCCCATAACGAACATGGCCACCGTGACGCCCCGCGCGACCAATGAAAGCCTGCATCCGACGATCGGCGCCGCCCGGCTGACGCTCGGCAATCGCATCCTGCTCAGCTTCGGCGTGCTGTTCGTGCTGATGCTGGTGACGGCCGGCGTGTCGTACGAGCGACTGCGTGCGATCAACGCCGAAGCCGTCAGCATCGAGCGCGACTCGCTGCCCGGCGTCTACCTCGCGTCGACGCTGCGCGGCGCGGTCAACGAATCGTTCACGCTGCTGCAGCGCGCGATCTTCGTCGAAACCGATCCCGACGCCGCGCAGCGCGATCTCGCGAAGATCGCCGACGCGCTGAAGGAGGTCGAGTCGCTGACGGTGGACTACCAGAACACGACGTTTCGCGACGACGACCGGCAGCGCTTCACGGCGTTCCGCGGCGCCTACGATCACTACGTGCCGTTGCTGAACGAAGCGGTGCAGAAGGGCCGCGCGTCGCGCGAAGACGCGGTCGCCGCGTACGCGAAAACGCTGCCCGCGTGGACCGAGGTCGTGCGCAACGCGAACGTGCTGGTGCAGGAGAACCGCAAGTTCGCCGAGCAGTCCGCGAAGCTGATCCGCGAATCCGTGCAGGACACCGAGATCGTGCTGGCGACCGCGCTGGCGTTCATGCTGCTGTCCGCGCTCGGGCTCGGCTACATGCTGTACCGGTCGGTCACCGTGCCGATGGCGCGGCTCGTCGAGGTGCACGACGTGATGCGCACCGGCAACCTGACACATCGCCTCGACCTGCGTCGCCGCGACGAGTTCGGCACGCTCGAGACGGGCTTCAACCGGATGGCCGACGAGCTGGCCGAGCTGGTGTCGCGCGCGCAGCAATCGTCGCTGCAGGTGACGACGTCGGTGGCCGAGATCGCGGCCACCTCGCGCGAGCAGCAGGCGACCGCGAACGAAACCGCGGCGACGACGACCGAGATCGGCGCGACCTCGCGCGAGATCTTCGCGACGTCGCGCGACCTGCTGCGCACGATGAACGAGGTGGCCGGCGTGGCCGAGCAGTCTGCGACGCTCGCGGGCGTGAGCCAGAGCGGGCTCACGCGGATGGGCGAGACGATGCGCAGCGTGATGGACGCGGCCGGCTCGGTGAACGCGAAGCTCGCGATCCTCAACGAGAAGGCGCTGAACATCAACCAGGTGGTCGCGACGATCACCAAGGTGGCCGACCAGACCAACCTGCTGTCGCTGAACGCGGCGATCGAGGCCGAGAAGGCCGGCGAGTACGGCCGCGGCTTCGCGGTCGTCGCGACCGAGATCCGCCGCCTCGCCGACCAGACGGCGGTGGCGACCTACGACATCGAGCAGACGGTGAAGGAAATCCAGTCGGCCGTGTCGGCGGGCGTGATGGGGATGGGCAAGTTCTCCGAGGAAGTGCGCCGCGGGATGCTCGACGTGCAGCAGGTCGGCGGGCAGTTGTCGCAGATCATCGCCGAGGTGCAGACGCTCGCGCCGCGCTTCCAGATGGTCAACGAAGGCATGCAGACGCAGGCGAACGGCGCCGAGCAGATCACGCAGGCGCTGTCGCAACTGTCGGAGGCCGCGCAGCAGACGGCCGAATCGCTGCGCCAGTCGTCGCAGGCGATCGACGACCTGACGCTCGTCGCGAACCAGTTGCGCACCAGCGTGTCGCGCTTCAAGGTCGACGCGTGACGCGCGCCGATCCGCAGAACGGCGCGCGCGCGCTGTTCCTGATGTTCGAGCTCGACGGCGAGCGTTATGCGCTCGACGCGGCCGGCATCGACAAGGTGCTGCCGCTCGCCGTCATGAAGGCGATGCCCGGCGCGCCCGACTGGATCGCCGGGCTGCTGATGCGCGACGGCCAGCCGGTGCCGGTGATCGACGTGCCGATGCTGGCGCTCGGGCGGCGCGCGCAGGCGCTGCGCTCGACGCGGCTCGTGCTGGTCCGCTATCGCGCCGGTCACGCTGACGGCGAGCGCACGATCGGCCTGATCGTCGAGCGTGCGACGCAGACGATGCGGATCGACCGCGCGGCGTTTCGCGCGAGCGGCATCGCGACCGCGCGCACGCGCTGGCTCGGGCGGGTCGCGAACACGCCCGACGGCGTCGTGCAGCAGGTGTCGGTGCCCGACCTGATCGACGACGTTGCGCGCCTGTATCTGTTCGACGGCCTGTCGGGCCACGGGGAGGAGTCTGCATGAACGTGTCCGAATCGCGATTTCGCGGCTGGTTGCTGCGCGAGACCGGCATCGACCCCGATTCGCTCGGCAACGATTTCCTGATGCGGGCGTTGACCGATCGCGTGCATGCGCTGCAGGCCGACGGCGAGCGCGTGCCGTCGGCTGCGCGAGCGCCCGTGACGCAGGAAGCGCTCGATGCGTACTGGCAGCAGCTCAACGCGTCGGCCGACGAACGGCGCGCGCTGATCGAGCTGTTCGTCGTTCCGGAGACATGGTTCTTCCGCGACCGCGAGGCCTTCGCGACGCTCGCGCGGCTAGCCGCCGAACGGCTCGCCGCAATGCCCGGCCGCGTGATCCGCGTGCTGAGCGCGCCGTGTTCGACGGGCGAGGAGCCGTATTCGGCGGCGATGGCGTTGCTGGATGCGGGGCTCGAGCCGGCCAGCTTCGCGATCGACGCGATCGACCTCAGCGCGCGCGCGATCGAGCAGGCGCGGCTCGGCTGTTACGGGCGCAATGCATTCCGCGGGACGGCGACCGAGTTCCGTACGCGGTATTTCACGCCGACCCGCGACGGCTGGCTGCTCGACGAGCGCGTGCGCGCGTGCGTGCAGTTCAGTCACGCGAACCTCGTCGAACCGGTTGCCGATACCGGCATTCGCTACGACTTCGTGTTCTGCCGCAACGTGCTGATCTATTTCGACCGCGACGCGCAGGATCGCGTGATCCGCTCGCTCGACGCGCGCCTCGCCGACGACGGCATGCTGTTCGTCGGGCCGGCGGAGACGGGCGTCGCGATGCGGCACGGGATGCGCTCGGCGCGCGTGCCGCTGGCGTTCGCGTTTCATCGCGAGCCGGCCGGCGCGGCGGCCGATGCATGCGCGGCACGGCCGGTTGCGCCGCTGTCCGCGGCGGTGCCGCACCAGCGCGCGGAGCGCTTCACGGTCGCCCCGCTCGCCGCGCCGCGCCCGGTGGTGGCCGTCGCGCCCCCGGCCTGGTTCGGCGACGTGCGTCAGCCGTTCGCGGCGGCGCCGGCCGTGGAGACGGCCGCAGTCGACGCACGGGCCGACCTGACGGTGGCGACCGCCGCGGCGGCCGTACCGGCCTACGACGGCATTGCGCCGGCAATCGACGATGTCCCGACGCTGGAGGATGCGCAGGCCCTGGCGAACGCGGGCGCGTTCGACGAGGCCGAGCGCGTGCTCGCGCAGTTCTCGGCGCGCGTCGGCCCGCATGCCGATGCGTTCTACCTGAACGGGTTGATCGCGGATGCGCGCGGGCGCGCCGCGGAAGCGAGCGACTTCTACCGGAAGGCGCTGTACCTGCGCCCCACGCATCACGAGGCGCTGACGCATCTCGCGACGCTGCTCGACGTCGGCGGCGATCGCGCGGGCGCGCAATGGCTGCTCGAACGCGCCCGGCGTTCGGCCGGCTGACACGACGACGGGAATGGGACCGACACCGCGATGACCGGAGGAATGCATGAACCGCGACGCCGCTGCCACTGACGATGCGACGCTCGACGTCGACGACTGCTGGAACCGGATCGGCACGCGCGGCGACCGCTCGTGCGAACGGCTGAACGACTGCCAGCGCTGCCTGAACTGCCCGGTCTATGCATCGAACGCGGCGAGGCTGCTCGAGCGTCCGCTCGACGTGGCCGAGATGGCGGACGTCACGCGCCGGATGAGCGCGTTCGGCACGGCGCGCGCGGGCGACGCCGCCGGCGACGCGCGCCATGCGGCGCTCGCGTTCCGGGTGGCCGACGAATGGCTCGCGCTGCCGATCGGCGTGCTGCGCGAGATCGCCGGCACGCGCCCGATCCATTCCCTGCCGTATCGCCGCCATTCGGCCGTGCGCGGCGTGGTCAACATCCGCGGCACGCTGCGCATCGCGATCTCGATCGGCGCGCTGCTCGGCCTCGATGCCGGCAAGGCCGGCCGCGGCGGGAGCGGTGGTGGCGACGGCCGTTTCACGCGGCTGCTGGTGGCCGCGCACCAGGGCGAACCGGTCGTGTTTCCGGTGGACGAAGTCGAGGGCGTGCTGCGCTTCGGCGCGTCCGACTGGGTGCCGGTGCCCGCGACGGTCGGGCGTGCGAGCGCCGGCCTGTCGCGCGGCGTGCTGTCGTGGCGCGGCAAGTCGGTGGGGCTGCTCGACGACGACCGTCTGTTCGACGCCGTGACACGGAGCATGCGATGAGCGGCGACGACGACCTGAGCCACCTGTCGCTGCTCGAGCTGTATCGCGAGGAGACGCGCACGCAGACGCAGGCGCTGTCGGAGCGGCTGCTCGCGCTCGAATCGGGTGAGCCCGATTCCATCGCGCTCGAAGCGTGCATGCGCGCCGCGCATTCGTTGAAGGGCGCCGCTCGCATCGTCGGCGTGCCGATGGGCGTCGAGATCGCGGGGCGGATGGAAGAGTGCTTCGTCGCCGCGCAGGCCGGCACGATCGCACTGACGGCCACGCACGTCGACGTGCTGCTGGCCGGCGTCGATTTGCTGGTGCGCGTCGGCGATCCGCAGGGGCACCCCGTGTCGCAGACCGAGATCGACGTGTTCGCGGCGGCGCTGACGGGCGCCGACGGCGCGCAGACGATGCAGGCGCCGGCCGCCGCGCCGCCGCCCGCGCCGCCGTCGTTCGTGCCGTATCGCGAGCACGACGGCGCCGCGAACGAGCCGGTCGGGGCCGGTGCCGCGGTGCCGCCGCTCGCCGTGTCGGGCCCGGCGCCCGATCCGGCCCAGGCCGGCCGCGTGGCGGGCGCCGGCGCGATGCGCCGCGTGCGCGCCGATACGCTGAACCGGCTGCTGAGCCTGTCCGGCGAATCGCTGGTCGAATCGCGCTGGCTCAAGCCGTTCGCCGAATCGATGCTGCGCGTGAAGCGCGCGCAGCGCGACGCGGCCCGTTCGCTCGACCTGATGGTCGAGCAGTTCGCCGACGATCTCGACGCCGGCATGCTCGCGTCGATGAACGAAGTTCGGCACATGCTCAACGACCTGCAGCGCTCGCTCGCCGAGCGCATGGACGAATTCGACCGCTTCGAGCGGCGCAGCACGCATATCGCCGAGCAGCTTTACGACGAGGCGTTGCAATGCCGGATGCGGCCGTTCGGCGACGCGACGCGTGCGTACCCGCGCATCGTGCGCGATCTCGCGCGCTCGCTCGGCAAGCAGGTGCGTTTCTCGATCGTCGGCGAAGGCACGCAGGTCGATCGCGACATCCTCGATCTGCTCGACGCGCCGCTCGGCCACCTGCTGCGCAACGCGATCGACCACGGCGTCGATTCGCCCGAAGCGCGGCACGCGCGCGGCAAGCCGGCCGAGGCGAGCGTCACGCTCGAGGCGCGCCACAGCGCCGGCTCGCTGCTCGTCAGCGTGATCGACGACGGGCCGGGCGTCGACATGGACGCGTTGCGCGCGGCCGTCGTGCGCCAGCGCCTGACCGACGACGAGACGGCCGCGCGGCTGTCCGATCCCGAACTGCTCGAATTCCTGCTGCTGCCGGGCTTCTCGATGCGCGACGCGGTGACCGACGTATCGGGGCGCGGCGTCGGCCTCGATGCGGTGCAGGAGATGGTGCGCGGCGTGCGCGGCGCGGTGCGGATCTTCAACGAGCCGGGTGCCGGCATGCGTTTCGTGCTGCAGTTGCCGCTCACGCTGTCGGTGATCCGCAGCCTGCTCGTCGAGGTCGGCGGCGAGCCGTACGCGTTCCCGCTCGCGCACGTGCGCCGCACGCTGGAACTCGCGCACGACGACATCGACGTGCTCGAAGGGCAGCCGCATTTTCCGTTCGACGGCCGGCGCGCGGGCCTCGTCGCCGCGCACCAGTTGCTCGACGCGGGCGAACCCGACGTGGCGCGCGCCAGTACGGCCGTCGTGGTCGTCGGCGGCGAACCCGAGCTGTACGGCGTCGCGGTCGACCGCTTCCTCGGCGAACGGATGCTCGTCGTGCAGCCGCTCGACAGCCGCCTGAACAAGATCCAGAACATCGCGGCCGGCGCGCTGCTCGAGAACGGCGACCCGGTGCTGATCGTCGACGTGGAGGACCTGATCCGCTCGGTCGACAAGCTCGTGCGCGGCGGGCAGCTCGCGCGGGTCTCGCGCGATCCGCAGCTCGCGCTCGCCGACCGGCGCCGCCGCGTGCTCGTCGTCGACGATTCGCTGACGGTGCGCGAGCTCGAACGCAAGCTGCTGGAAAAGCGCGGCTACGACGTGACGGTCGCGGTCGACGGGATGGAAGGGTGGAACGCGGTGCGCAGCGATGCGTTCGATCTCGTCGTGACCGACGTCGACATGCCGCGCATGGACGGCATCGAACTCGTCACGCTGATCAAGGGCGACCCGATGCTCAAGCGCGTGCCGGTGATGATCGTGTCGTACAAGGATCGCGACGAGGATCGCCGCCGCGGGCTCGACGCCGGCGCCGATTACTACCTTGCGAAGAGCAGCTTCCACGACGAAGCGCTGCTCGATGCCGTGCACGACCTGATCGGGGACGCGCGAGAATGAACATCGGCATCGTCAACGATCTGCCGCTGGCCGTGGAGGCGCTGCGCCGCGTGATCGCGCTGCGCGCGGACCATCGCGTCCTGTGGGTCGCGACCGACGGCGACGAGGCGGTGGATTTCTGCGTCGCGCATCCGCCCGACGTCGTGCTGATGGATCTCGTGATGCCGAAGGTCGACGGCGTCGCCGCGACGCGCCGGATCATGGCGCGCGCGCCGTGCGCGATTCTGATCGTGACGGCGAGCGTCAGCGCCAATACGTCGTCGGTGTACGAGGCGATGGGCGCGGGCGCGCTCGACGCGGTCGACACGCCGACGCTCGCGCTCGGGCTGTCGACCGACGCGTCGCCGCAGGCGCTGCTCGCGAAGATCGACCAGATCGGCCGGCTGCTCGAAAGCCGCTCCGCGGCGCTCGTGCCGCCGGGGCCCGCGTCCGCGCGCGGCCAGCCGACGCTCGTCGCGATCGGCGCGTCGGCGGGCGGGCCGACCGCGCTCACCGCACTGCTGCGCGCGCTGCCGGCCGATTTTCCGGCCGCGATCGTGATCGTCCAGCACGTCGACCAGGCATTCGCGTACGGCATGGCCGAATGGCTCGACGGCTATACGCGGCTGCCGGTGCGCGTCGCGCGGGAGGGCAGCGTGCCGGAAGCGGGCACGGTGCTGCTCGCGGCGACCAACGACCATCTGACGCTGTCGCCGCGCGGCGTGCTCGGCTATACGCGGCATCCGGCCGACACGCCGTACCGGCCGTCGATCGACGTGTTCTTCAACAGCGTCGCGGACGGCTGGCAGGGCGAGGCGCTCGGCGTGCTGCTGACCGGCATGGGACGCGACGGCGCGCTCGGCCTGAAGGCGATGCGTGCGAAGGGCTGGTACACGATCGCGCAGGACGAGGCGACCAGCGCCGTGTACGGGATGCCGAAGGCGGCCGCGGCGATCGGCGCGGCGTCGGCGATCCTGCCGCTCGAGCAGATCGCGCCCCGGCTGATCGCGCGGATCGCGCTCGCGCCGCGCGACTGACGGCGCAGCGGGCAGGCGCCGTCGTTTCGCAGCGGCCCGGCGGCGTCTGCATTGTGTGCGTGGCGCGCCGTCGCGTACAATTGCCGCCTGCGGAGATGGCATGCCTCCCTGCGGTCGTTCCCGGCGCGTGGCGCGCGCGGTGCGGCCCTCAACCGCCGGTTTGCCCGGCTGATGATGCCTGCGTGTTCCTGGGTCGTCAGGAGGTCGCAGGCCGTCCATCCGGTATTCTGCCGCCCAGGTTTTGATGTTCCGTCGAATCTGGGAAATCATGTTTTTCACGACTTCTGCCGATTTTTTCGCGACCGTGCGCTACGTGTGCCGCTGGCTCGCGCTTTCGGCCCTGCTCGGCGCGCTCGCCGGCACGGCTTCCGCGCTGTTCCTGATCGCGCTCGACTGGGCGACCGGTACGCGCGTCGCCCATCCGTGGCTGCTGTGGGGGCTGCCGGCCGCCGGCTTCGCCACCGGCTGGATCTACCATCGATTCGGCCAGTCGGTCGCGCGCGGCAACAACCTGCTGATCGACGAGATTCACGACCCGAAGGCGCTCGTGCCGAAGCGGATGGCGCCGCTCGTGCTCGTCGCGACCGTCGTCACGCACCTGTTCGGCGGCTCGGCCGGCCGCGAGGGCACGGCCGTGCAGATGGGCGGCGCGCTCGCCGATCGCATCACGCACGTATTTCGTCTCGATCGCGAGCATCGCCGCGTGCTGCTGATGGGCGGCATCGCGGCCGGCTTCGCGTCGGTGTTCGGCACGCCGCTCGCGGGCGCCGTGTTCGGGCTCGAGGTGCTCGCGATCGGACGCCTGCGCTACGACGCGCTCCTGACCTGCGTCGCGTCGGCGATCGTCGCGGACGTCGTGTGCCGCGCGTGGGGCGTCCATCACACGGCCTATGCGATTCCATCCGTGCCGGCCGTCACCGTGACTGGGCTCGCCGTGACGGTCGTCGCGGGCATCGCGTTCGGCGTGGTCGGGCGGCTGTTCGCGTTTGCGACGCATGCGCTGACCGCGTGGTTTCGCCGCGTGATCCGCCATGCGCCGCTGCAGCCGGTGCTCGGCGGCCTGCTGGTCGCGGTGGCCGCGACCGTGCTGAACGTGCCGCAGTATCTCGGCCTCGGCATCCCGACGATCGAGGCCGCGTTTCACGGCCCGCTGCCGCCTTATGATTTCGCGGGCAAGTTCGCGTTCACCGTCGTCACGCTTGCGTCCGGGTTCAAGGGCGGCGAGGTGACGCCGCTGTTCTACATCGGCGCGACGCTCGGCAATGCGCTCGGCCAGGTGCTGGCGCTGCCGGTACCCGTGCTCGCGGGGCTCGGCTTCGTCGCGGTGTTCGCGGGCGCCGCGAACACGCCGATCGCGTCGACGATCATGGCGATCGAACTGTTCGGCGCGGATATCGGCGTGTATGCGATCGTCGCCTGTGTCGTCGCGTATCTGTTTTCCGGGCACGCGGGGATTTATCGCGCGCAGCGCGTGGCGGTGGGGAAGGGGGCGCGGGTGGAGGGGGAGTGACGGGTGGCCGCGGCCGATGTCGTTCGATCGCCGCGGCGCGATGCGATATCCCGTACCCGGTGATCCGGCGGATCACCTGGCACGCGGGCATCGCGCTTACTGCTTCGGCAGCCGCGCGACGTTACGCGCCAGCAGTTCCTCGATATCGATGCCTTTTTCCGCGAGTAGCGCGGTGACGACGCCGTTCAATTCGCCGAGCGTTTCCTTGACCGACTCGCGAATCGTATCCACGACGACCTGCGTGCTGCGCTCGATCTCGATGTTGACCTTGTCGCCCACGCCCTTCGCATCGAACGTGGTCGCGCGGCGCGTTTCCGGAATCAGCCAGACGTCGAACCACCCTTCGTCGCGATTGACGTCCGACACGGTGAGGCTGCAGCCATTGATCGCGATGTAGCCCTTCGCGAACACGTAGCGCTTGAATTCGGCCGGCACGCCGATGCGGATCATCCGGTTGTGCTCGGACGACGCGATGTGCGCGATGGTCCCCGTGAAATCGACATGACCGGACAGCGGATGCCCGCCGATCTCCGCGCCGTCCTTCGCGGCCCGCTCGACGTTGACGCGCGCGCCGGTCGTAAGGTCGGCGAGCGTCGTGATCCGCAGGCTCGGCAGCATCACGTCGAAGTCGATCAGCGCCGGCGAATGGATGGTCGTCACCGTCAGGCACACGCCATCGACCGACACGCTCGCGCCGATCTCGATGTCGTCGGTGAACCGTTCGGGGAATTCGATGCTGAACGTCCTCAGCTCGCCGTGATCCTTGATGGCGTTGATGGTGCCAACGCCCTGAACAATGCCTGTAAACATGGTCTGCCTTTCGTCGCGAATTGCCTGGCCGACATGATAAGTGATCCTGGCGGCGGACGCGGCGCGCGGCCCGGTGCCGCCGCGCAAGATCCGCGAGCACGAAAAAGGCCGTGCGCGTGGCACGGCCTCGATCCGGAACCGATTGCCGACGACACGGCCCGGCGGCGATGACCGCGCCGCCGGGCCGCATCGCGACGCGCCGGCGTCAAGCCTCCACCGGTTCGCCCAGCGGCCCGGCGTCGCGATCCACCATGCGGCGCGGCGAATCGGCGAGCCCCTTCGCCAGCTCCAGCGCCTGCCGCTCGAACAGCCGGCGGTAGATGCCGCCGTCGATGCGGATCAGCGCATCGTGGTTGCCTTCCTCGATCACCTTGCCGCGATCGAGCACCAGCAGCCGGTCGAGTGCGCGCACGGTCGACAGCCGGTGCGCGACGACGAGCGTCGTGCGACCGACCATCAGCCGCTCCATCGCCTGCTGGATCAGCAGCTCGCTTTCGCTGTCGAGGCTCGACGTCGCTTCGTCGAGGATCAGGATCGGCGCATCGGCGAGGAACGCGCGCGCGATCGCGACGCGCTGGCGCTCGCCGCCCGACAGCTTGATCCCGCGTTCGCCGACGAGCGTGTCGTAGCCGTCCGGCAGCGCGGCGATGAAGTCGTGCGCGCTGGCCAGCCGCGCGGCGCGCTCGATGTCGGCGCGGCTCGCGCCGGGGCGCGCATACGCGATGTTCTCCGCGAGCGTGCGGTGGAACAGCACGGGCTCCTGCTGGACGATCGCGATCTGGCTGCGCAGCGAATCCTGCCGCACCTGCGCGATGTCCTGCCCGTCGATCGTGATGCGGCCGCCCGACACGTCGTACAGGCGCTGGATCAGCTTGATGAACGTCGTCTTGCCCGACCCCGAATGGCCGACGAGGCCCACGCGTTCGCCGGGTGCGATCCGCATCGAGAAATCGTCGTACAGCGGCACCGGATGGTTGCCGTAGCGGAACGTTACGTGCTCGAAGCGGATCTCGCCCCGATCGATGCGGATGGCCGGCGCGCCGGGGCGATCGTCGATGCCGAGCGGCTGCCGTTCGAGCGCGACGAGTTCTTCCATGTCGTTCACCGAGCGCTGCAGGTTGCGGATGTGCATGCCGACGTCGCGCAGATAGCCCTGCAGCATGAAGAACATCGTCAGCGCGAACGCGATGTCGCCGACGCTCGCCTCGTCGTTCATCCACAGACGCAGCGCGACGCCGATCATCGCGGCCTGCATCGCGACGAGCATCGCACCCTGCAGCCCGCCGTTGAACGTGCCGCGCACCCACGTGCGGCGCGTGCGCTGCCGCCATTTGCCGATCACGCGCGCGAGCCGCGCTTCCTCGCGCGTTTCCGCGCCGAACGCCTTGACGACCGCGTTGCAGCTCACGGCGTCCGCGAGCGCGCCGCCCATGCGCGTATCCCACAGATTGCCGAGCCGGGCGGCCGGCGCGACGATGCCGAGCGACACCGCGACCGTCACCGCGATGTACAGCAGCGACCCCGCGCCGACGACGAGCCCCATCACGGGCCAGTGCGTGCCGAGCAGCACGGTCGCGCCGACCAGCATCGTTACCGACGGCAGCAGCGCGATCAGCACGGTGTCGTTGAGCAGGTCGAGCGCCCAGATCCCGCGCGTGATCTTGCGTACGGTCGAGCCCGCGAAGCTGTTCGCGTGCCAGTCGGTGGAGAAGCGCTGCACGCGGTGGAACGACGCGGCGGCGATCTCGCTCATCATCTTCAGCGTGAGCGTGATGATGTTCAGGTAGACGCCCTGGCGCAGCACGGTCGCGCCGATGCCGAGCGCGGCCAGCGTGCCGAACGCGGCGAGGGCCGAATGCCATGCGGCGGCGCGGTCGGTCAGGCCGGCCGACAGCGCGTCGACGAGGCGGCCGGCGAACAGCGGCGTGAGGACGTCGGCGAGCGCGGCGAGCAGCGCGAGGCTCGCGACCGCGGCAATGCGCGCCGGCTGCTTGCGCCAGTAACGGACGGTGAAGCCGAAGACGGCCTGGAATGCGTGGCCGCCCAGATGGGAGGTTTTTCTGGTCATGTATCGTTGCCCGGCGCATCGCGCGACGGGACTTTCCGGTTCGGAGAACGTCGAAAACGCAACAGCCGGGCCGCGCGAAACACGCGGGCGGAACGAAACGGGCTGTCGGGAAAAGCGCGGCTGACGGGTTAGCGGAAAACTCGGGAGCCGGCGCGGACGGCGGGCTGGATCAGCTGCGCCGTGGGACCACGTTCGGGAAGGTTGCTGGCATTCGGAACATCTGCACCTCCCTGAAGTGAACGGTTGAAAGGACGCCGAAAAAAGACGTGTCGCGATTTTATCAGGAGTGTCGCGCGCGCCGCAACGTCTGACGAATGCGGCGTTGCGGCGTCGATACGGTTAGTATTCGGGGTTTTGGCCCCTTTTCGCGTACGTTGCGCGATGGCGGGCACGGGGCCGGCAGGCGCATCGATTACACTTGCGCGTCCGCGGCGCGCGACGATGCGGCCCGCACAGATTCACTCCGAACCATTCCCGAGGAAACGATGAGCGACGTTCAGCAAGGCATCCTGGCTCCGATCGATACGGCAGCCCGATACCTCACTTTCACGATGTCGAATGACGGCAATATCGCGGCGGCGCTGGCCGCGCTGCGCGAGATCGCCGACGGACGCGACACGGTCGTCGGCTTCGGGCACGCGCTGGCGGCCTATCTCGGGCATCCGGTGCCGGGACTCACCGAATACCCCGCGTTCTCCGTGAACGACCGCACGCTGCCGATCACGCCGGCCGACGTGTGGGTGTGGCTGCGCTCGGACGACCGCGGCGAGATCGTGCTGCGCGCGCGGGCGATCGAACGCGCGCTGGCGCCGGCGTTCGTGCTGCAGGACGCCGTCGACGGCTTCCGCTATTCGAACGATCGCGACCTGTCCGGCTACGAGGACGGCACCGAGAATCCGGAAGGCGACGACGCGGTGGCTGCGGCGATCGTGACGGGGCAGGGCGCGGGGCTCGACGGCTCGAGCTTCGTCGCGGTGCAGCAGTGGGTGCACGACTTCGACCAGATGGAGCGCATCCCGTCGGGCGAGATGGACGACATCATCGGGCGCCGCCGTTCGGACAACGAGGAACTCGACGACGCGCCCGAATTCGCGCACGTGAAGCGCACCGCGCAGGAAAGCTTCGCGCCCGAGGCGTTCATGCTGCGCCGTTCGTCGCCGTGGTCGGACACGCGCCGGGCGGGCCTCTATTTCGTCGCGTTCGGCTGCTCGTTCCGCGCATTCGACGTGCAGATGCGCCGGATGAGCGGCGCGGAAGACGGGATCGTCGATGGCCTGTTCCGCTTCACGCGGCCGCTGACGGGCGCGTATTTCTGGTGCCCGCCGATGAAGGACGGCAAGCTGGATCTGTCCGCGCTCGGACTGTAAGCGTCGGGCGGGATCGACGAACGGGCGGGTCGCGCTGGATGCGCGGCCCGCCCGTTCCGTTTTTCAAGCGTTCGAGCGCCGTGCGTGAGTGCCTGCGGCGTGCGTCGGTGCGTCAGTGCGTCAGTTCAACGTCGTCTCGATCCGCGTGCCGCGCTTGATGAACTGCGTCACGGGGGTTTTCTCGCAGATCTCCGCGAGACGCTGGCGTTGCGCGTCGTCGAGCGGGCCGTCGAGCGTCACGACGCGGCGCACGTACTGCACGCCTTCGCGATCGGCATGCAGCTCGGTGCGCACCGCGATGCGCGCGGCCGGCCACGTCTTGCGCTGCATGTACATGCGCAGCGTCGCGGCCGTGCATTGCGCGAGCCCGGCCAGGACGAACTCGTACGGCGCCGGCCCGCGATCCTGGCCGCCTTCGCGCGGTGCCTCGTCGCCGGTCAGCGCATGCGTGCCGGCCTGCAACTGGACGACGTAATCGGGTGCGTCGGCATCGAGGACGGCGGCGGCGTGGATGAGCGACATGGCAAGTCTCCGGTAAGCGGATCGAGGAAAGAAGGCGCCGTGTGGCGGCGTGCAGCCGCCAGCATACCTTCCCGGTCGCGCGCGCGTGCGCAGCGCGCGACGCGTCGGCGATGCCGGCGCTGCCGCGCACGCTCGCGACGATGCGTTCGCGCACCCGCTGATGCGCTCGGTCGGTGTCGCGTGACTCGTGCCAGTGCGCGAGCAGCGGGAATGGATCGTCGACATGCGCGCGCAGCGGGTTGAGCGCATGCGTGACGGCCGGTTGCGTGACGTGCGGCGCGCGGGCGGCGCGGTGAAGGACCGATCGATTCCAAAGGATGCGCAGGCAACGGATGCGCCCGTCGGCGTGCGACGCGATCGCACGCGTTCGATGCATGTCGATGCCGTTCGCGCCGATACGCGAGCGTTCGCTTTGCCGATGCACGACGCCATCGAACACACTCGTCATTGAGCATGGCGGCTGCAATAATCGGCCGCATCGCATACGCGTTTCAGTGTCGGCATACCAGCGGCGCGCGGCAGCCTGTAGTAATCCGCCATCATGCTGTCCCCGTCGGCCATTTCGCGCCAAAGGCGCTACCCGTTCGGCTAAGATGCCGTCGCTTCATATTTCGGGATAGCCGTCCTGTCGCACGCATTCAAACCAAATATAAGCCTGACAGTTCGACGGTATTAGAAGAAGTCGAACAAGTCGGGGGCTTGGCCAGTGAATGCAGCAGATCAGCGGTGGGTCATCATCTATTTGAGCACGGGGTTTTCGTTGGCCCAGGCCGCGCGTCTTGGCGAGGCCTTCAACCTGGCGAATCGCCTGCATGGGTACGGCGTGGATTACCAGCTCAAGTACGTATCCGAAAGCGGGGGACTGTTGCAGTCGTCGTCCGGCGTGAGAATCGCGGCCGATCCGCTCGGCGACGAACACAGCCGCCGTGCGCTCGCGTTCTTTCATCTTCATGGCGAGCGCGCGGCCGTCAACTGGGACGACGCATTGCAGCGGCGCCTGGCCGACATTCGTCAGCAGGCGCGCTGGATCGTCGACGCGATGGATCTGCCCGCGCTCGCCGCCACGCGGCGGCCGCCGGCGTCGGTCGACGGGCGGCCGGGCAGGGCCGGGCACCGCGTCACCACGACGATCGAATCGCCGGCCGGCGAGACCGACGTGTTCGCCGCCGCGCTCGACATGTTCCGCGCCGACCTCGGCGACGGCGCCGCGCAGGAAATCGCCAGCAACATGGCGCGGCCGGTCGAGCAGCGCTACGTGCAGTCGATGTGGGCGTTCCGCGAACTGAGCGCGAGCCCGTCGATCCGGATGTCCGCGCAGCGGTTGCGCGCGCAGAGCGTGAACCGCATCTCGGTCGCGGACGCCGCGCAGGCGGCCGCGATGAGCGAGCGCAATTTCCTGCGGCGCTTCAAGAAGGAAATCGGCGTGACGCCGACCGAGTTCGTCCAGCACGTGCGGCTCGAACGGGCGTGCCACATGCTGATCCATACGACGCTGCCGGCCGACAAGGTCGCGCGGCGCACGGGATTCGGCAGCGGCGAGCGGCTCGCGAAGCTGTTTCGCCAGCGCCTGCTGATGTCGCCGACCGAATATCGCGTCGCCGAGCGGGAAAAAATCCTCGCGCACCGCGCGGCGTCACCCGTTCCCGATGACGGGCACGCCGCCGCGTGTTGCGACGGCGACGGGGCGAATTGCGACGCGTGCGCGACCGCGCGCGGGAAAACGGGACGGATACCCGTAGAATCGTCGTGTCGCGACCTCGATTCCCGGTTTCCATGCCCTTCCTCCCCTCTACCGCCACCGCCCCTTTCTGCCCGTCGGAAGTAAAGGGCAGCATCACGATCGACGCCGCCGCGCCGCGCTGGCAGAAGCTCAGGCGTTTCTTCGGCCCCGGCTTGCTGGTCGCGATCGGCTACATGGACCCCGGCAACTGGGCGACCGATATCCAGGCCGGTTCGCAGTTCGGCTATTCGCTGCTGTGGGTCGTCGCGTTCTCGAGCATCGCGGCGATCTTCCTGCAGATGCTCGCGGCGCGGCTCGGCCTCGTCGCGGGCAAGGATCTCGCGCAGGCGAGCTACGACCGCTACGGCCGGTTCGGCCGCGTCGTGCAGTGGATGACCGCCGAAGTGTCGATCATCGCGTGCGACATCGCGGAAGTGCTCGGCTGCGCGCTCGCGTTCAAGCTGCTGCTCGGCGTGCCGCTCGCGTGGGGCGTCGTGCTGACCGCGCTCGACACCGTGATCGTGCTCGGCCTGCAGGGCAAGGGGTTCCGGCAGATCGAGGCGATCGTGCTCGGGCTGATCGCGACGATGGCGTTCTGCTTCGTCGCGCAGGTGGCGATCACGCCGCCCGACTGGCATGCGGTGGTCGGCGGGCTCGTGCCGGGCGATCCCGGCCACGACCGCAAGGATGCGATCGTGCTCGCGCTCGGCATCGTCGGCGCGACGATCATGCCGCACAACCTGTACCTGCATTCGTCGGTCGTGCAGACGCGGCACGTCGTCGGCGGCACGCGCGGCGTGATCCGCGACACGCTCGCGCTCGTGCGCATCGATACCTGCGTGTCGCTGTTCGTCGCGATGCTCGTCAACGCGGCGATCCTCGTCGTCGCGGGCGCGGCATTCCATGCGACGGGCCAGCACAACGTGACCGACATCGAGCAGGCATACCGGCTGATCACGCCGATCGCGGGCGGCGCGGCCGCGCTGCTGTTCGGCATCGCGCTGCTCGCGTCGGGGCAGAGCTCGACGCTGACCGGCACGATCGCCGGCCAGGTGATCATGGACGGTTTCCTGCATACGAAGATCCCGTGCTACCAGCGCCGGCTGATCACGCGCGGGCTCGCGCTCGTGCCGGCGCTGATCGGCGTGCTGTGGCTCGGCGACGGCTCGGTCGGGCAACTGCTCGTATGGAGCCAGGTGCTGCTGAGCCTGCAGTTGCCGTTCGCGATGTGGCCGCTGATCCGCTCGGTCAGCGATCGCCGCACGATGGGCGAACACGCGATCGGCCGCGGGATGCAGGTGCTCGCATGGGCGCTGTTCGCCGTGATCACCGGCACGAACCTGCTGTTGATTACCGGTGTCGCGGGCTGATACAGCCTGTCACAGGCTGACACAGGTGCGCTGCGCGCATGCGGTAAACTGCGGCCTTTCGTTCGTCTCCGAAGTCCGTCATGTGGAGTGAAATCAGCAACATCGGCGATGCCGCGCTGACCTTGCCGATCGCATTGACCTGCGCGGCGTGGCTCGCGCTGACCGACTGGCGCCTCGCCGCCCGCTGGGGCGTGCTGCTGGCCGCCGGCATGGGGCTCGTCGGCGCCACGAAGATCCTGTACGCCGGATGCGGCATCGAGCTCGCGCAGTTCGATTTCCGCGTGATCAGCGGCCACACGATGCTGTCGACGTCCGTGTGGACGGTCGCGCTGTCGATGCTGTGGCAAGCGTTCCGGCCGGGCAAGGCGCCGGGCATCGCGGCCGGGCTGGCCGTCGGCGCGCTCACGGCCGTCGCGCGCGTGTTCGATCACTCGCACACTGTGCCGGAAGTCGTCGTCGGCTGGATGCTCGGCGCGCTGGTCGCGCTGGTGTTCCTGCGCGGCTACGACGGCGCGCGGCTGCGCGCGTTCTCGCCGCGCGTCGCGGCGGTCTGCCTGTTGCTCGTGTCGGGTATCGCGTACGGGCACCGTGCGCCGTTCCAGCAAATGATCGACACGCATTCGCCGCAGCTCTGCGCGTTCGTGCGCGCGCCGTCGGGCGACGGCTTCTGACTTTCGGGCCACGGCGGGCGCTTCGGCGCCGCTTTCTTGCCGCCGGCGTTCGTCCGGCGCTTTCCGGCGGGGGCACGATGCCACGCCGCCGGTTCATCTTCCCGATTGCGTTCTCCTTGATGCGCAACCCAACGCCCGTCATGCCGATAATCGACTGGCACGGCTCGTGCGCGCGTCCGGCCGCGCCCGCCGCTTCGCGCATCGGCGCGGCGACGCGCCAGCCATGAACGGCGCTTATGACCGGGCATCACGAATATTCATTTCATCGATCGGCCGCGTTCGCGTACGCTGGCTGTCGTGCCGGGCCGGTCCGGCGTGCGTCGCGCTTATCTCGATATACTCGCGCAAACGTGCGGTGCGCCGTCATGCCGGCGTACCGGTAACCCACGCACGTCGCCCGGCGGCGGCCCGGCAGGCACGACAACCCCGTCGCGGCAGCGTTCCGCGACGACGATTCACGACAGGAGCAGGCCCATGACAATCGTTTCCCCGCGCCTTGCCGGCAAGTGCGCATACATCACGGGCGCCGCGGGCGGCCTCGGCCGCGCGATCGCGCGCCGGATGGTCGAGCACGGCGCGCGCGTGTTCGTCACCGACATCGCGGAAGCGGCGGTGCTCGATGCGTTCGCGCAGGAACTCAACGCGGGCCATGCGACGCCGGTCGCGTTCGCCGCGACCCAGGACGTGCGCGACGAAGCGCGCTGGCAGGCGCTGCTCACGCAGGCGGTCGATGCGATGGGCGGGCTGTCGGTGCTGGTCAACAACGCGGGCGTCGGCTCGATCGGCTCGCCCGCGCAAATCGAGCTGGACGAGTGGCGGCGCGTGATGGCGATCAACGTCGAGAGCATCGTGCTCGGCTGCAAGCATGCGCTGTCGTATCTGGCCGAGAGCCACCCCGCGTCGATCATCAACATCTCGTCGGTCGCCGCGTTCAAGGTCGAACCGGATTTCACCGCGTACAACGCGTCGAAGGCGGCGGTCGCGTCGCTGACGAAATCGGTCGCGATCGACTGCGCGCGCCGCGAGATCGACGTGCGCTGCAATTCGATTCACCCGGCGTTCATCCGCACGGGGATCGTCGAGCCGCTGTTCCAGTCGCTCGGCGAACGCGACGCGACGCGCAAGCTCGCGCGCGGCATTCCGCTGCGCCGGCTCGGCGAGCCGGACGACGTCGCGCATGCGGCCGTCTATCTCGCGTCCGACGAGAGCCGCTTCGTGACGGCCGCCGAACTCGTGATCGACGGCGGCATGTGCGCGGTCTGACGCGCATCCCGAACCACAACGATTGGAGGAGAACAGCATGTCGACACCCGTGAACCGCCAGCTGCTGCTGAAGACGCGCCCGGAAGGGCGGGTCGGCCGCGAACATTTTTCGCTCGTCGAGACGCCGGTGCCGGCGCTTGCCGACGGCGAGGTGCTCGTGCGCGTGCTGTATCTGTCGATGGACCCGACCAACCGCGTGTGGATGAGCGACGTGCCGCAGTACCTGCCGCCCGTCGCGATCGGCGAGGTGATGCGCGCGCTCGGTATCGGCCGCGTGGTCGCGTCGCGCAACGCGGGCTTCGCGGAAGGCGATCTCGTGCAGGGGCTCGTCGGCTGGCAGGACTACGCGGTCGTGCCGGCCGGGCAGGCCGCGCAGCTCGTGAAGCTGCCCGCGCAGTCGGGCCTGCCGCTGCCGACGCTGCTCGGCGCGTGCGGGATGAGCGGGCTGACCGCGTACTACGGGCTGACCGACATCGCGCCGGTGCAGCCGGGCGAAACGCTCGTCGTGTCGGCGGCGGCCGGCTCGGTCGGCTCGATCGCCGGGCAGATCGGCAAGATCCACGGCGCGCGGGTGGTCGGCATCGCGGGCGGCGCGGACAAGTGCCGCTACCTGACCGAGACGCTCGGCTTCGACGCGGCCGTCGACTACAAGGCCGACGATTTCCGCCAGCAACTGAAGGCGGCGACGCCGGACGGCGTGCACGTGAACTTCGAGAACGTCGGCGGCGAGGTGATGCGCGCGGTGCTGTCGCGGATGGTGATCGGCGGGCGCGTCGCGCTGTGCGGCGTGATCTCGAACTACAACAGCGGCCGCGCGGCCGACGACGTCGGCGTGCTGATCTCGAAGCGGCTGACGATGCGCGGCTTCCTGATCCTCGACTACCGCAAGAGCCGCGAAGCCGTGCAGACGCTCGCGGGCTGGCTGCGCGACGGCCGGCTCAAGGCCGAGGAAACCGTGGCCGATGGGCTCGAAAACGCGCCCGACGTGCTGAACCGGCTGTTCGACGGCGACCATCGCGGCAAGCTCGTGCTGCGGGTCGACCCGGACGCGTGACGGGCGTGCAACGCCGCTCGCATCGGGCCGCGGGGCGATGTCGATTGCACTGAGTTCGATCAACCCGGCTGCAGTTTAGGACTTGTCCCATATATTGTCCGGGCCGCTCTCCCTAAAGTGATTGCCAGCAGACAGGCGGCGTGACCGACGCGTCACGCCGCCTGTTTTTCTGGTGACGCGGCAGAGGAGAGGAAACATGCGGAACAACGCGAAGCGGTCGGGATCGGCAGCGGCATCGCGCGCCGGGGGCGTACGGAGGATGGTGATCGGGCTCGGTGTCGTACTCGCGATGTCGACTGCCATGTCGAACGCGATGGCAGCCGGGCAGCCCGCGCCGGATGGCGTCGTGCGATTCACCGGCTCGCTCGTCGATCTCTACGACGTGACGCTCGATGCCCCGGCGGGCGTGCTCGTCGACGCGCGAGAGGCGGCCGACGACGCGGCAACGGCCACGCTCCGGTTCGATACGCACGGCCGGCGCTTGCCCGGTGCGCAGGTGGCGCTGGTTGGGCCCGACGGCGCGCCGTTCGCGCCGGACGGCGGCGCGGCGGTGCGCGCAACGTGGCGCGATGCGCACGCCGGGCAAAGCGTGCGGCTGGCGCCGGGCCAGGTTCAGCGCGTCGGCCCGTATGGCGGCGTGATGACGATTGCGGCGGATGAAGCAACGGGCGCCGTGGCGCCCGTCGTGATCCATATCCGTCATCCCTGAGCGGCGATCTCCGCCCGCGTGCGGAGCGCCGGCGGCCGGACGCGAGTCATTCGCCGTGTTCGGCGCGTGCGTAGATGTCCCAGCTCGCCATGAACAGCGCGGCGACGAGCGGCCCGATCACGAAGCCGTTGATGCCGAACAGCGCCATTCCGCCGAGCGTCGAGATCAGCACGACCCAGTCGGGCACCTTCGTGTCCTTGCCGACGAGGATCGGGCGCAGCAGGTTGTCGACGAGGCCGATCACGCCGACGCAGAACGCGACGAGGATCACGCACTTCCAGACCGCGCCGATCATCAGGAAGTAGAGCGCGGCCGGCACCCACACGAGGCTCGCGCCGATCGCGGGCAACAGCGACAGGAACGCCATCAGCGCGCCCCACAGCACGACGCCCTCGATACCGAGGATCCAGAAGATCAGGCCGCCGAGCGCGCCCTGCACGAGCGCGACCGCGATGTTGCCCTTCACGGTCGCGCGCACGACGGTCGTGAATTTCGCGAGCAGCAGGTTCTTGTGCTCTTCGTCGAGCGGCAGCGCGCGCCGCACGCGGCGGCCGATCTCGCCGCCGTCGCGCAGCAGGAAGAACACCATGTACAGCATCACGCCGAAGCTCACGACGAACTGGAACGTGTTCTGGCCGATGCTGAGCGCCTGGGTGGCCGCGAACTGGCTGATCTGCGCGGCGCCGTCGGTCAGCTTCTTCTGGATGCCCGGGATGTTGGTCAGCCCGTATTTCTGCAGCAGGTTCTGGATCGACGTCGGCAGCGCGTGAATGATGTCGTGGAAGTACTGCGAATAGTTCGGTTGGGCGTCCTTGAGCTCCTGGTACACGTACGCGATTTCCTGCACGAGCGTGGCCGTGACGAACACGAGCGGCAGGATCACGATCAGGATGATCAGCGACATCGTGACGAGCGCGGCCAGATTGCGGCGCTTGCCGAAGCGCGCGGCCAGCCAGCGCTGCACGGGCTGGAACAGGATCGCGAGAATGGTGCCCCAGAAGACGGCGCCGGAGAACGGCGCGAGGATCCAGCAGAGTCCGACGGTAACCGCGAACAGCAGGAAATAGAAGAATTTTTGGTGATCGTGTCCGCTATCCATGGGTGCATTCGCGCAGATTGATGCGTGGTTTGATTGAATCTCGTTGCCCCGCGCGCGATCGGTTCGCGAACGTCACGGGTTCGCGGAGCAACGCGCCGCGGCCATCCGCGGGGCGGCCCATGCGGAGTATGCCCGCAAAGGTGCTGCCATCATAGCCGCTGCGTGACGCACATGCGAAAACGCCGCGGCCGGGGCCGCGGCGCTGCCGGGAAGCGAACGCGGCGCGAGGCCGCGTGCCGCGTCGTCAGATGTTGAGCTTGGTGACCTTCGTGCCGTTCACCGACAGGTCGCCCATCAGGCCTGCATTGGTCAGAATCAGCACTTCCACCGGGGCGGTGGCCGTGTTGGAGTCGACCGCACCGTTCGCGCCGACCTTCACGACCGCGACCGACGCGTCGGCGCCGGCCGACCAGCCGTCGGACTTGCGGAACGAGTCGAGCGCATCCTGCGTCATGAAGAGGAACACGACCGCCTTCGACTGCGCGCCGGCCTGCAGGCCGACCGACAGCGACGACGTGTTGTAGTAGCCGACGGTGCTGCCGCCGACACGCAGCGCGCCGTTGCCGGACTGGGCGCCGACGATGAAGCCGGCCTGCAGCACGTTCGGGAACACGAGGACGCCGCGCGCCTTCGAGACGAGGTCGCGCGAACCCGGCACCGTCGAATACAGACGCGACAGCGTCGCGTTCACGCTGGCGTCGATCGATTGACGCTTGGACGCGCTGGCCGCGGCGGTATCGGGTTTGTCGGACGTGGTCGTGCAGCCGGCGAGGGCGAGGCTGCCGAGCATCACGGCGGCGGCGGCTTTCATGGCGAGGGACTTCTGCATGGCGATTCTCCTTCGTTGTCTGATTGATGACGGGCGGGGCGGGCGGCGGTGCACGCGGCCCCGTTCAACGGCGGGAAAGGAGCAGGCCCGCGACGAAGGCGAGGCCCGCGACGACGCCGGCGGTTTGCCACGGGTTCTCGTGCACGACCTGCGACACGCGCTCGGCCGAATCGCGCAGCCGGGCGGCCGCGCTGCCCGACGCGTAGTCGAGCGCGCCGCGCGCTTCATCGAGCCGGGCTTGCACGCGCTTGCGCAGCGCGGCGATATCGCCATCGCCATCGTTTTTCAGCAGATCTTCCAGTTCATCGACCAGCCCGCGCAGATCGTCGGTCACGTCGGCATGCAGATCGCGGGCAGCCGCGCGCGTCGTGCGGCCCACGCGCCGGCCGGTGCGGCGGATATCGGACAGGCCGCGGTCCAGCTTGTGTTCGATCGAGTCGGTAAGCGCCATGGTGTTTATCCTCCTTTGATTCCAGGCCCATTTTGAAGATAAGACGAATCCCAGCAACCCATGTGATTCACTTCCTCCCATTGAGTTTCGAGACAAATTTTCAATTCGTCGGCAGGATCGCCGGGAAAGCCCGCCGCGCGGGGCCGCGCAGCGGTTGAAAAAATTTCGCGTCTCGGGATGAAGCAGCGTGTCGAGCAGCAGGTCGCAGTGAAGGTCCGGTAAATATGGCGTCGCCACGGGCCTCAGGTAAATAGTGCCATTGCAGGCTGGATGCTGATGCAAATGCACTACTCGACGCCCGAGCGGTGCGCACGATTCGTGCCTGCTGCCGGTGGCGCGGCGCCCCGATCCAGCGCGATGTCGATGACGAGGGGATCGTGATCCGACGAGCGGTATGCATCGGGTGCGTAATAAGCCGACCGCCGTGCGGCGGTTTTGTAATCGGGCACGGGTTGCAGCGCAACCGGTTCGTCCGCGTTGATGTGCCAGAACCGTACGGCCTTCACGCGCGCGTCGAGGGGCGGCGTGGCAAGCGCATGGTCGATATTGCCGGCCTCGCCGCGAAATACGTAGCTGTACGCAGCATCGCCGACGAAGCGGGCGACGAGGTTCGTGTAGCCGCGCGCTTCGAGCGTGCGAATCGGGTCTTCCTTCGCATAACTGTTCAGATCGCCGATCAGCAGCACGCCGCCGGCCGCATTGCCCGTCGGCGAGGTGGCGAGCCAGTCGGCGAGACGCGCGGCCGCCTGCGTGCGCGCCGCATTCCAGCAACCCTGCCCGTCGGACTGGTCGAGATCGACGCCGCTCGCATGCGGGCAGTTCTTCGACTTCAGGTGATTGACCGCGACCGTGAACGTGCGTGTGCCGTTGATGCGCCGGAACGTCTGCGCGAGCGGCGGGCGGTGGCGGCGGCCGAGCGAGACGGTGGCGGTGCGCCCGATCGGCTCGACCGCGCGGCTGTCGTACAGCAGCGCGACGGCGATCGCATCGCGGCCCAGCCGCGCGGTGCCGGGGGCGACCGCGCGCCAGCCGTCGCCGAGCTGCGCGGCGAGCCGACGGATGGCGCTCGCGTCGCCGTGGCCGTTGTTCGCGATCTCCATCAGCCCGATCACGTCGGCGCGCAGCGCGCGCAACGCCGCGACGATTTTCGCTTCCTGCCGCGCGAACGCGGCGGGCGTTTTCGCGCCGCGGTTGGCCGGCGCGTCGAATCCGCCGCCGTGGCCGTCGCCGTTGAAATAGTTGAAGACGTTGAACGACACGATGCGCACGTCGGCACCGGGATGCCGGGCCGGTGCAGCGGTACGCGGGTTCGTGGCGGCCTCGAATACGGGCGCCGCGCCGGCCACCGGTTGCAGCCGCCATGCGCCGTAGCGCAGCTCGAGCACGCCTTCGACACCGCGTACCGTGTAGCCCGCGCGCAGCGTGTTGGCGGCGCTCAGTGCGGGCGGCGGATAGCGGACGACCGCCGGGTCGCGGCGGTTCGAACCGTCGTCGAGCACGATGCGGTTCAGCGCGTTGGCCGCGGCGTGCGCGGCGGCGTCGGCCGGCGGCGCGACCTGGGTCGGCGCGCGCAGCCGGCCGTTGCTCAGCACGACGCTGCCGTAGCGGCCGAGTTCGTAGGTATCGCTGACCGTCAGCGTTTGCGGCAGGCGAACGCGCATGGCTTCGTGCGCGGCGAGGACGGCGGGCGACGCGACCGGCAGCGTGAGCACTGCCGGCGTGACCGTCTGCCCGCGCGCGCAGACGGCCACGTCGCCCGACAGCGTGAGTTGCGTCCGGCCGTATTGCTCGTCGATCTTGCCGGTGATATGCACGAGATCGCCGGGCGCCACGCGCGCGTTCGGCGCGTAGACGAACAGGCCTTCCGGCACGCCCGGCCGGTGTTGGCGTTGTGCGTCGGCCTGCTGGACGAAGAAGCCGCCCAGGCCGTCGGCGCCGCCGAACGCCGCGGTGACGACCGCTTCGATCGACGCCGTTTGCCCGGCGAGCGGCGACGGGCCGCCCGCGCGCCGGATTTCGGCAATCGCCGTGGCGGCGCCGCCGCAGCCGCTGCTGCCGGGCAGCGCGGCGGCGGCCGGCCGGGCGAAGAGCGCCTTGGGCGGCATGACGGACAACACCACGAACAGCACGACGGCAAACAGGGGAATCGGGCGTGACATGAGACGGTCCACCGGATGAAAATCCGACAGTTCGGGACCGCATCTTGAAGGCAAAATGTCGGGCCGCGGCCGAAATGGCCGTCCGGCCAGTGCCGGTTGGCCAACGATGCGGCAAGCCGCTCCGCGGCTGTTACGCTTTCGCACCGCGCGTCGTGTGCCGCTCGCCCGGCGCAGGCCGCCGCGCCCCGTCCCCCACAGGAGAAATCCATGTCTTACATGCTGTTGATTGTCGAACCGACCGAACAGCGCGCCGAGCGCACGCTCGACGAAGGTCAGGCGCTCTATGCGCGGATGGTCGAGTTCGCCGAGTCGCTGAAGGCGCGCGGCGTGCTGCGCGGCGTCGAGTCGCTCGAGCGCTCCGAGCGCGGCACGCGCGTGCAGGTGCGCGACGGCGAGACGCGCCTGCTCGACGGCCCGTTCGCCGAGGCGAAGGAGATGGTCGGCGGCTTCTTCCTCGTCGACGTCGATACGCGCGAGGAAGCGATCGAGATCGCGCGCCAGTGCCCGGCCGCGCAATGGTGCACGGTCGAGGTGCGCGCGGTCGGCCCGTGCTTCCTGTGAGCGTCGCGACTCGGTATTTACCCTGATTTGTCGTGGCGCGTGTCGATCCGGCCGTCGTTCGGCCGTCGTCCGGGTAAGGCGCCGCGGAACGGGCGTCGCCTTCCACCGACGACAAGGAGTCAACGATGCGATTCATGATCATGATCCGGGCGAACGCCGTCAGCGAATCCGACGCGTTGCCGGACAACCGGCTGGTCGAGGCCATGACGGTCTATCACGAGGAACTCGCGAAAGCCGGCGTGCTGCTCGACGCCAACGGCCTGAGGCCGAGCGCCCATGGCTGGCGCGTGCGCTACGCGGGCGGCAAGGGCACGGTGATCGACGGCCCGTTCGCCGAGACGAAGGAGCTGATCGCCGGCTATACGCTGATCCAGGTGCGCTCGCGCGACGAGGCGCTCGAATGGACGCGCCGGTTTCCCGCGCCGTTCGGCGCGGAGCTCGATTGCGAGATCGAGGTGCGGCCGCTGTTCGAGCTCGACGACCTCACGCCGAGCGACGCGGTCGAGCGGTTCCGCGATCTCCACGTCGGCCGCAGCCACGCCTGAATCCAACCTCACCGGGAGCACCCGTCATGCACAAGATGGTTTTCATCAACCTGCCGGTAGCCGACCTGCCGCGCGCGAAGACGTTCTACCAGGCGCTCGGCTTCGAAGTCGTGCCGGCCTATACCAACGATCAGGCCGCCTGCATCAAGATCGGCGACGCGATCTTCGCGATGCTGCTCGTGCGGCCGTTTTTCCAGACCTTCACCGACAAGACCATCATCGATCCGGCCACGCACATCCAGGTGTTGTCGTGCCTGTCGTGCGACAGCCGCGCCGAAGTCGACGGGCTCGTCGCGAAGGCGCTGGCGGCCGGCGGGGCCGCGCCGCAGGCGCCGCGCGAGTACCCGAACATGTACGGCCACGGGTTCACCGATCCCGACGGCCACACGTGGGAGCTGATGGCCATGCCGCTGGAGGCGTCCGCCCAGGGGCAGGCGTCGTGACGCATGAGGCGACGCATCGTGCGATCGAGGCGGTCTGGCGAATCGAGGCGCCGAAGATCATCGCGCGCGCCGCGCGCGTGGTGCGCGACGTCGGCGTGGCCGAGGAGCTGGCGCAGGACACGCTCGTCGCCGCGCTCGAGCACTGGCCCGTCGACGGTGTGCCCGACAACCCGGCCGCGTGGCTGATGACGGCCGTGAAGCGTCGCGCGCTCGACCGGGTCCGGCAGGAGTCGCTTCATGCGGCGAAGCGCGACCAGCTCGGTCACGAGATGGACGCGCTCGACGCGCATGTCGTCCCCGACATCGCGGACGCGCTCGCCGACGCGCGCGACGACGACATCGGCGACGATCTGCTGCGGCTGATCTTCACGTCGTGCCACCCGGTGCTGTCGACCGACGCGCGCGTCGCGCTGACGCTGCGGCTGCTCGGCGGCCTGACGACGGGCGAGATCGCGCGTGCGTTCCTGACGCCCGAGCCGACGATCGCGCAGCGGATCGTGCGCGCGAAGCGCACGCTCGCGGCGGCGCACGTGCCGTTCGAGGTGCCGGCCGCCGATGCGCGGCCCGCGCGGCTCGCGTCGGTGCTCGAAGTGATCTACCTCGTGTTCAACGAAGGCCATGCGGCGACGGCGGGCGACGACTGGATGCGTCCGGCGCTATGCGACGAGGCGTTGCGGCTCGGCCGCGTGCTGGCCGGGCTCGCGCCGGACGAAAGCGAAGTGCTCGGGCTCGTCGCGCTGATGGAGCTGCAGGCGTCGCGCATGCATGCACGCATCGATGCGCAGGGCCGGCCCGTGCTGCTGCTCGACCAGGACCGCAGCCGCTGGGATCCGTTGCTGATCCGGCGCGGCCTCGCGGCACTGGAGCGGGCGACGAAGCTCGGCGGCGTGCGCGGGCCGTATGCGCTGCAAGCCGCGCTCGCCGCGTGTCACGCGCGTGCGCGGCAGGCGGCGGACACGGACTGGCCGCAGATCGTCGCGCTGTACGACGCGCTTGCCGAAGTCGCGCCGTCGCCGGTCGTCGAGCTGAATCGCGCGGTGGCGGTGGGGATGGCGTTCGGGCCGGCCGCGGCGCTCGAACTCGTCGACGTGCTGCGCGACGATCCGGCGCTCGCGCGCTATCACTGGCTGCCGAGCGTGCGCGGCGATCTGCTCGCGAAGCTCGGCCGCACCGACGAGGCCAAGCTGGAATTCCGCCGCGCGGCGGAACTGACGCGCAACGAGCGCGAGCGCGAATTGCTGCTCAAGCGCGCGATGGATGCGTGACGCCTGACGAGCGGGCGCGGTGCCACGCGCCGCGCAACACCGTTTTCCTGGGTACGCGCGCTCTGCCGCCATGCTATCGCCCGCATTGAAAAAGCCTATTGGGTGATGCGAACGCGAGCGCCTAGATTGAAGAGCACGATGCGCGCCCGGCGCGGCATCGTTCCCCACATATCTGATCGGCCCGGCGTCGCACGCGGCCGCGCCGACTCGAACGGAGGCGCAAATGGCTCAACTCAAGGGCAGCAAAACCGAAGCCAACCTGAAGGCCGCATTCGCGGGCGAATCGCAGGCGAACCGGCGCTATCTGTATTTCGCTTCGAAGGCCGACGTCGAGGGGCAGAACGACGTCGCCGCGCTGTTCCGCTCGACCGCCGAAGGCGAAACCGGCCATGCGCACGGCCACCTCGAATATCTCGAAGCAGTCGGCGATCCGGCGACGGGCTTGCCGTTCGGTTCGTCGCGGCTGAACCTCGAATCGGCGATCGCCGGCGAAACGCACGAATACACCGACATGTACCCGGGCATGGCGAAGGCGGCGCGCGAAGAAGGCTTCGACGAAATCGCGAACTGGTTCGAGACGCTCGCGAAGGCCGAACGTAGTCACGCGAACCGCTATACGAAGGCGCTGGACGCACTCGTCGACTGACGCGGCCCCCTGCAAGGCCGCACGGCCCGGTCGGACAATTTCGCCGACCGGCGGCCGTGCGCCGCTCGCCGCCCACACCGCGCGGGCGGCGCGTCCGCGCGCATGCGCGCCACGCTGGAGGGCCCCATGCCCCACAAGGAAGGCAGTCTCGAAGCGCCGACCCGGCATCCACTCGACTGGCAGTCCGAAGCATTCTACGACCAGGCCGCGATCGACGCCGAAATGACGCGCGTATTCGACATCTGCGCCGGCTGCCGGCGCTGCGTGTCGCTGTGCGGCGCGTTTCCGGCGCTGTTCGATCTGGTCGACGACACGCCGGCGGGTGACGTCGAGGAAGTGCCGAAGGCCGCGTTCGGCAAGGTCGTCGACCAGTGCTACCTGTGCGACCTCTGCTACATGACGAAATGCCCGTACGTGCCGCCGCACGCATGGAACGTCGATTTCCCGCACCTGATGCTGCGCGGCAAGGCCGCGCGTTACAAGCGCGGCGAAGCGACGCTGCGCGACAAGGTGCTGTCGAATACCGATGCGCTCGGCCATTTCGCCGGCATTCCGGTCGTCACGCAGGCGGTCAACGCGGTGAACCGCACGCCGCCCGCGCGCCATGCGCTCGAAGCGGCGCTCGGCGTCGATCGTCACGCGTGGCTGCCGGAATTCGCGCCGCGCAAGTTCCGGCGCGCCGCTCGGCGCTCGGACGGCCCGCCGGTGCGCGACGGCGACCGCACGCCCGGCAAGGTCGCGATCTACGCGACGTGCTACGTGAATTTCAACGAGCCGGGGATCGGCCACGACCTGCTCGCGATCCTCGCGCACAACGAGATCCCGTACGAGCTCGTCACGCGCGAAGCCTGCTGCGGGATGCCGTTGCTCGAGCAGGGCAATCTCGACGGCGTCGCCGCGAAGAAGGCGGTGAACATTCCGGTGCTCGAGCGCTATGCGCGCGAAGGCTATGCGCTGATCGGCGCGATCCCGAGCTGCGTGCTGATGTACAAGAGCGAGCTGCCGCTGATGTTCCCCGGCGACGCAGCCGTGCGCGCGGTGGCCGACGCGTTCTGGGATCCGTTCGAATACGTGATCGCGCGGCATCGCGACGGGCTGCTGAAGACCGATTTCAAGACGGGCCTCGGCACCGTGTCGTATCACGTGCCGTGCCATGCGCGCGTGCAGAACATCGGCCGCAAGACGGCCGATGCACTGTCGCTCGTGCCCGACACGCGCGTGAACGTCGTCGAGCGCTGCTCGGGCCACGCGGGCACGTTCGGCGTGAAGAAGGCATTCCATGCGGACGCGATGCGGATCGGTGCGCCCGTGTTCAAGGCGATGGCCGAGCCTTGGCCGGATGTCGTATCGTCCGACTGCGCGCTCGCCGGCCATCACATCGTGCAGGGCATCGACGAGAACGGGCTGCCGCCGGCGCCGCTCGCGCATCCGCTGACGCTGCTGCGCCGCGCGTACGGCGTCTGAGCCGCCGGCCATCCACGAGGACATCCATGACGCTGACCCGCGACTCCCTGTTGACGCTCGAAGCGTACGCGAAGATCCGCAAGGCCGAACACGCGCGGCTCGTCGCGTACAAGCGCCGCCGCGCGGTGGCGCTCGGCAACCACCTGCGTTTCCTGTTCGAGGACGAGACGACGATCCGCTACCAGATCCAGGAGATGCTGCACATCGAGAAGATCTTCGACGAGGCCGGCATCGAAGCCGAGCTCGACGCGTATCTGCCGCTGGTGCCCGACGGCACCAACCTGAAGGCGACGATGCAGATCGAGTACGAGCACGAGATCGAACGGCGCGCGGCGCTCGCGCGGCTGATCGGGGTCGAGGATCGCGTCTACCTGCGGGTCGACGGGCACGCGAGCGTCTACGCGATCGCCGACGAGGATCTCGAGCGCGACAACGCCGAGAAGACGTCGGCCGTGCACTTCGTCCGCTTCGAGTTCGATGTGCCGATGCGCGCGGCGCTCAAGAGCGGGGCGGCGCTGTCGATCGGCTGCGATCACCCGGCCTATACGATGCCGGCGCAGCGTGTCGACGCGGACGTGGCCGCGTCGCTGGCCGGCGATCTGCGCTAGCGCGTGAACGGGCCCCAGGGGCCACCCGCCACCGCCGCGCGCTGCCCGCCACGCCGGCTTCCTCCTTTCCGTTCCGGCCTGCAACGGCCGCGCCACATGC
The DNA here is from genome assembly GCF_020419985.1 of Burkholderia sp. AU32262. Classification (NCBI taxonomy): domain Bacteria; kingdom Pseudomonadati; phylum Pseudomonadota; class Betaproteobacteria; order Burkholderiales; family Burkholderiaceae; genus Burkholderia; species Burkholderia sp. AU32262. The sequence goes on along the minus strand of NZ_JAIZRS010000009.1, from coordinate 140,234 downwards.
CGCGCGGCGCGGCCGCTTGCCGGTCCCCGCGAAGATGTAACAAGCGTGACGGATTTGCATGCGGGGACACATTGGTCGCGCTACGTCAGCGTGTTTTCATTACCCGCAGAGAAACAATAAAGAGATTGTGCGGAGAGATAATTTGACTCAACGCAAATTGAATGATTTACCGATCCGTGAATATCTTGTTACGAATTTTCCCCTGATTTACCGATTTCCCGAAGTAATCCCGGAGATTGTTGCCGATCGGGGTCGGACCAGGCGGTGGCAGCCGGTTCGACGGCATTCTTCAGACGCTGAAGCGCCCCGCCAGACGGGCCTTTGCAGCGATCGGCATAAAGATCTCGCAAAAAAATTCAAGCGTAAATGGATTGCTCGCCCATGGCAGGTTGTTTCAGTGCGTAACATTAAGTCATTGTCATATTGAGATAAACCCTAGGGATGGTATGCTTCGTGCACAAAAATTCCCACATTGGAGTGAGACCGCGATTTGTGCGCCATTGCCGGGAATCGCGGCACCGTGAAAGTGCGGTGTCGCCCGGTATGCACAACGCCGGATAACCATAATGTGCAACCTGGCCGCCCCGCGACGCGATGTGTCGCGACGGCGCCGCCAATCGCAGCCCCGGCCTGGCTGCGTGGAGAGATCGACTATGTTCTTCGATGAGCTTAACGATGAAGAGTGGTTTCGCCTTTCAGCGCTGATCGCCGATGAACCCATCCGGCTGAATCGTCGTGGGCGTCCGCGCGCCGAACCGCGCGTCGTCGCCAACGCGGTGCTCTGGATCCTGACGACCGGGGAAGCCTGGTCAAAGCTGCCGGGCCGCTATCCGTCCGGGCCGACGTGCCGCCGCCGTTACGAGGAGTGGCTGGCGAACGGCACGCTGCTGAAGATGATCGACGTGCTGACGCAGTTCAGCGGGCGCACGTTCGCGTATATTCCGCCGCCGCCGGAGGCAGTCGTGCCGGCTCGCCGCGCGGAGCCCGTGCCCGATAACGACCGTCTGCGCGGCGTGTTCTGGCAGAACCCCGAGTCGTGGCAATTGCCGGTTGCGCAGGCAAACGTTTGGCAGGGCGAAGGGGCGTCGTCGTTGAGCACGATGCGCGACGACCAGGTGGACGGCCGCGCTCGCGTGTCGTTCACGGTGCCCGGTGCGCCGGCCGCGGAGTTGCGCCATGCGCGGGCGTCGTCGGCGAGTTTCGCCGCGGCCGAGCCGCAGGTCGATGAATATCGCGGCTATACGATCAGCGGCATCGCGCAGCCCGTGCAGAACCTGATGTACCGCGCATGGGCCGAGATCTCGCAGGACGACCGGCGCGTCGAGCGCTCGGGCCTGATCGGCCCGCGCTTCACCGATGCCGAGGCAGCCGAGCAGTACGCGCTCGACTGGGCGCGCCAGTGGATCGATCGCCACGGTGCGAGCGACGCACCGGCGCGCGAGCCGCAAGGCGAAGTGCTGGCCGGTTTGTCGGCGCTGGCGCGCGCGGAATCGGACATCAAGCGCTTCATCGCCGAGCGTCGGGCGGGTGCGTTGTCGGAAAGCCGCAACGATCCCGTGCAGTCGGAGCGTCACGAATACGCGTACCGCGTGGGCTGATCGCCGCTGCCGTGCCGCGCGCGGGTCGTCGTGTGCCACGACGCCCGCGCGGAAGTCCGGTGTCTCCATGTCTGCCTTGCCCCGGGCGCCGCTGTTACAGCGGCGCCCTGTGGTGCATGACGCGTTACCGTCTGCCGTAGGTATCGTCGAAGCGGACGATGTCGTCCTCGCCGAGATACGCACCCGACTGCACTTCGATCAGTTCGAGCGGCATCTTGCCCGGATTCTCCAGGCGATGCGATACGCCGAGCGGGATGTACGTCGATTCGTTCTCGGACAGCAGGAACGTTTCTTCGCCGCGCGTGATGCGCGCGGTGCCGCGTACGACGATCCAGTGTTCGGCGCGGTGGTGGTGCATCTGCAGCGACAGTTGCGCGCCCGGCTTCACGACGATGCGTTTCACCTGGAAGCGCTCGCCGGTGTCGACCGAGTCGTAGTGGCCCCACGGACGATGCACCTTGCGGTGATCGGTGGCTTCGGAGCCTTGTCGCGCCTTGATGTGCCCGACGATCTTCTTCACGTCCTGCACGCGCGACTTGTCCGCGACGAGCACGGCGTCGGGCGTTTCGACGACGACCAGGTTCTGCGTGCCGACGCAGGCGACGAGCCGGCTTTCCGAATGCGCGAACGTCGATTCGGCGCCTTCGAACAGCACGTGGCCGCGGCCGACGTTGCCGGTGTCGTCCTTCGGCGAGATCTGCCAGATCGCGTCCCACGAGCCGACGTCCGACCAGCCCGCGTCGAGCGGTACGACGACGCTTTCGCACAGTTGTGGCAGGCTCGCGAGCGGCTCCATCACCGCGTAGTCGATCGAGTTCGACGGCGACGCGGCGAATGCGTCGCGATCGACGCGGAAGAAATCGCCGTCTTCCTTGCCCTGGGCGACGGCCTGTTCGCAGGCCGCGTAGATCGCGGGCTCGAGCTGCCGGATCGCCTTCAGCCAGACCGACGCGCGCACGATGAAGATCCCGCTGTTCCACCAGTACTCGCCGGACGCGACGTACTGCTGCGCGAGTTCGAGGTGCGGCTTCTCGACGAAACGGTCGAGGCGGCGCACGTCGAGGGCGCCCGTGCCGGCGTCGCCGAGCGGCGCGCCGACGCGGATGTAGCCGTAGCCGGTTTCCGCGTGCTTGGGCACGATGCCCATCGTCGCGATCTTGCCTTGCGCCGCGCAGTGCACGCCGGCCGCGACGGCCGCGTGAAAGCGCGGCACGTCCGCGACCGCATGGTCGGCCGGCATCACGGTCATCACCGCGTCGTTGCCGTTCGCGACGAGCCGCAGCGCGGCGAGCGTCAGCGCGGGCGCGGTGTCGCGGCCGAGCGGCTCGAGCATGATCGTCGCGCGCTTGGCCGTGAGGCGCAGCTGTTCGGCGGTCGTGAAGCGGTGATCCTCGCCGCACACGATCAGCACGTCGTCGTTCAGCGGGTGATCGGCGCTCAGGCCGTCGAGGCGCAGGGCGGTGGACTGCAGCAGCGAATGATCGCCGAGCAGGCCGATCAGCTGTTTCGGAAAGCGCTCGCGCGACATCGGCCACAGGCGCGTGCCCGAGCCGCCGGCGAGAATCACGGGCTGCACGGCGAGGCGCGTGCCGACGGCGGGTGCGGCGGAAGAAGAATGGCGCGTTTCGGCGGCCACTGCCGGAGCATTCATGATGACACTCTCCATGGTTGAAGTCGGTGCCTGTCGTTGTAGCATGAAGTAAATCGACAATAAAACCGGACCCAATGCCGGATATCCGCCGCGCATGCGGTCGGGAGAATTTTCCGCGGTAGCACCGGCAGGAAATAAAAAAATAAAAAATAATTCCGGGTGCCGGCCCGGCATGCCCGTCTGCAAAGGGCGAGCGGGAAGCGCAATGCATCTGAAAAAATCCCCGTTTCACACCGATTCGGGAAAACCTGCCGATTTAATTAAAAAAGATCGCGGCAATAATTTCCGATTATTTTTCGAAATACTTGTGCGCTTGAGGCGGAATTTTCTTGTCGCTTCAATAGCGTCATGCAACGTTTGAATCGAAGGTGCGGCACGGGTCGCACGAGGAGCAGTTCGGCAAACGCCTGTTCAAAGAGGAAGCGGACATGTTGAGCGTGCTGGCGAGAGTCATCGATATCGCGATGGTCGTGACGGGGGCGCTGATCGCGGCGGCGCTGCACGACGGCAGCATCGGGCTCAGCGACCTGCAACGTACGACGGTGCTGTTCGATTGCCTGCTCGTCGTCGTGTTCTTTCCGGCCGTCGGCATCTACCAGTCGTGGCGCGGCAAGCGTCTCGTCGGGCTGGTGGTCCGCGTGGCGTTCGCGTGGCTCGCGGTCGAGCTCGCGGGCATCCTGTTGAGTTTCAGCTTTCACCAGTCGGGCGACCTGTCGCGGCTGTGGCTCGGTTACTGGGCGCTCGTGACGATGGCGCTGCTCGCCGGCTCGAAAGCCTGCGTGCACGTCGTGCTGCGGCAGTTGCGCCGCGGCGGCTACAACCTGAAGGCGGTCGCGATCGTCGGCGGCACGCCCGCGGCGCGACGGCTGATCGCGCAGATGCGGGCGCGGCCGGAAGCCGGCTTCAACCCGGTGTGCGTGTACGACGAAAGCGAGGCGCCGGGCGAAGTCGCGCTCGACGACGTGCGCATCGAGCGGCAGTTCGACTCGCTGGTGTGGCTCGTGCGCAGCCGCGCGATCAGCGAGCTGTGGCTCACGCTGCCGATCACGGAGGAGCGCCGGATTCACCATATCGTGACGGTGTTCCGCCACGACTTCGTGAACATCCGCTTCATTCCGGACGTGCGCACGCTGTCGTTCTTCAACCAGGAAGTGGTCGAGGTGCTCGGCGTGCCGGCGATCAACCTCGCGGCGTCGCCGATCACCGACGTGCGGATCCTGCCGAAGTTCGTGTTCGACCGGCTGTTCGCGCTGGCGGCGCTCACGGCGCTCGCGCCGGTGATGGTGCTGATCGCGGCGCTGATCAAGCTGACCTCGCGCGGGCCGGTGTTCTTTCGGCAGAAGCGCAAGGGCATCGACGGGCACGAGTTCGAGATCTACAAGTTTCGCTCGATGAAGGTGCACCAGGAAGTGGCCGGGCAGGTCACGCAGGCGACCAAGAACGACGCGCGCGTGACGCCGGTCGGCCGGTTCCTGCGGCGCACGAGCCTCGACGAGCTGCCGCAGTTCATCAACGTGCTGAAGGGCGAGATGTCGGTGGTGGGGCCGCGCCCGCATGCGCTCGCGCACGACGACATCTACAAGGATCTGGTCAAGGGCTACATGTTCCGCTACCGGATCAAGCCCGGCATCACCGGATGGGCGCAGATCAACGGCTATCGCGGCGAGACCGACCAGATCGAGAAGATGATGGGGCGCGTGAAGCTCGACCTGTACTACATGCAGAACTGGTCGTTCTGGCTCGACATCAAGATCGTCGTGCTGACGCTGTGGAAAGGCTTCACCGGCAGCAACGCGTACTGACGCCGACGCGCCGCGTCACGCAGGCATTCCGGTTTTCCGAATTTCGAATCATTGGTCAAGGGGTCCGACACATTATGAATCTGACTATCATCGGCAGCGGTTACGTAGGGCTTGTCACCGGCGCCTGTCTCGCCGACATCGGGCACGACGTGTTCTGTCTCGACGTCGACCAGGCAAAGATCGACATCCTGAACGACGGCGGCGTGCCGATTCACGAGCCGGGCCTGAAGGAAGTCATCGCGCGCAACCGCTCGGCCGGCCGCCTGCGCTTCTCGACCGACGTCGAGGCCGCGGTCGCGCACGGCGACGTGCAGTTCATCGCGGTCGGCACGCCGCCGGACGAGGACGGCTCGGCCGACCTGCAGTACGTGCTCGCGGCGGCGCGCAACATCGGCCGCTACATGACCGGCTTCAAGGTGATCGTCGACAAGTCGACGGTGCCGGTCGGCACGGCCGAGCGCGTGCGCGCGGCGGTCGCCGAGGAGCTCGCGAAGCGCGGCGGCGACCAGATGTTCTCGGTCGTGTCGAATCCGGAATTCCTGAAGGAAGGCGCGGCCGTCGACGATTTCACGCGGCCGGACCGCATCGTGATCGGCTGCGACGACGACGTGCCGGGCGAGCGCGCCCGCGAGCTGATGAAGAAGCTCTACGCGCCGTTCAACCGCAATCACGAGCGCACGCTGTACATGGACGTGCGCTCGGCCGAGTTCACGAAATACGCGGCGAACGCGATGCTCGCGACGCGTATCTCGTTCATGAACGAGCTCGCGAACCTCGCCGACCGCTTCGGCGCCGACATCGAGGCCGTGCGCCGCGGGATCGGCTCCGATCCGCGCATCGGCTACCACTTCCTGTACGCCGGCTGCGGCTACGGCGGCTCGTGCTTCCCGAAGGACGTCGAGGCGCTGATCCGCACGGCCGACGAGCACGGCCAGTCGCTGCAGATCCTGAAGGCCGTGTCGTCGGTCAACGCGACGCAAAAGCGCGTGCTCGCCGACAAGATCGTCGCGCGTTTCGGCGAGGACCTGACGGGCCGCACGTTCGCGCTGTGGGGCCTCGCGTTCAAGCCGAACACCGACGACATGCGCGAGGCGCCGAGCCGCGAGCTGATCGCCGAGCTGCTGTCGCGCGGCGCGCGCGTCGCCGCCTACGACCCGGTCGCGCAGCAGGAAGCGCGCCGCGTGATCGCGCTCGATCTCGCCGATCACCCGAGCTGGCTCGAGCGTCTCTCCTTCGTCGACGACGAGGCGCAGGCTGCGCGCGATGCCGACGCGCTCGTGATCGTCACCGAATGGAAGGCGTTCAAGAGCCCCGACTTCGTCGCGCTCGGCCGCCTGTGGAAGGCGCCCGTGATTTTCGACGGCCGCAACCTGTACGAGCCGGAGACGATGAGCGAGCAGGGTATCGAGTACCACCCGATCGGCCGGCCGGGCTCGCGCCAGGCGGTCGCCGCGCGCGTGCCGGGCGCCGCGCGCGCCAGCGCGTAACCCGTTTTCCGTCACTCGTTACGAGACGCCATGTTCCGGAACATCCTGATCGTCTGCCACGCCAACGTCTGCCGCAGCCCGGCGGCGGAAATGCTGTTCAAGTCGCACGCCGCGTCGCGCGGCGGCCCGCGGCCGACGTTCCATTCGGCCGGCGTGCACGCGAACGACGGCGACGGCATCGATCCGGTGATGCGGCAACTGCTCGCCGAGCGGGGCGTCGATGCGACGACCCACCGCTCGCGGCGGCTGTCGCGCCGGATCGTGCGCGACGCCGACCTGATTCTCGTCAGCGAGCGCGGACAGATCGCGGCCGTCGAATCGGTCGATCCGTTCGCACGCGGCAAGGTTCACCTGCTCGGCAAGTGGGAAGGGGCCGAGATCGCGGACCCGCACGGCGGCCCCGAGGCCGACTACCGCGAGAGCTACTCACTGATCGAACGTCTGGTTCAAGGATGGCTACAGAAACTATGCTGAAACGCCCGATGCGCCCGGTGGCGCTTGCCGTCGCGCTGACGACTTTCCTGTCAGCCTGTGCAACCGCGCCCGGCAACTACCTCGACTCGTCGAACCTGAAGGACGACGGCCGGCAGGAAGCGGCCGAAACCTATCCGGTTCATTACATCGACGCCAAAGTGGTGATGGACCAGTTGCAGAAAGCGCAGGTCGATCATCCGCTGCCGCCCGGGCGCTATACCGATCCGTCGCAGTACACGTATCGCGTCGGCCCGCAGGACATCCTCGGCGTCACCGTGTGGGACCACCCGGAGCTGACGACGCCGCAGGGCCAGTCGTTCTCGAGCGGCGGCAACACGACGCAATCGGTCGCGGGCGCGCTGCAGCAGCCGTATACGACCGCGCTGCCGGGCCAGGCCGATCCGTACGGCCAGACGGTGGCCGCCGACGGCACGATCTTCTTCCCGTTCGTCGGCCGGATTCGCGTGGCCGGCAAGACGGTCGCGCAGATCCGCGACGAGATGGCGTCGAGCCTCGCGCGCTACGTGAAGAATCCGCAGCTCGACGTGCGCGTGCTGTCGTTCCGCAGCCAGAAGGTGCAGGTGACGGGCGAGGTGAAGCAGCCGGGCCCGCTCGCGGTGAGCGACGTGCCGCTCACGCTCGTCGACGCGATCTCGCGCTCGGGCGGCTCGACCGCGGAGGCCGACCTGCAGCGCGTGCGCCTGACGCGCGACGGCAAGCTGTACACGCTCGACGCGAACGGCGTGCTCGATCGCGGCGAGGTGAAGCAGAACGTGATGCTGCAGCCGGGCGACATCGTCAACGTGCCGGACCGCAGCGACAGCCGCGTGTTCATCATGGGCGAGGTCAAGACGCCGGTCACGGTGCCGATGCTCAAGGGCAAGCTGACGATCGCCGATGCGCTGACCGCCGGCGGCGGGATTCTCGACACCGACGCGAACCCGCGCAAGATCTACGTGATGCGCGGGATGCGCGACAACCCGACGAAGCCCGAAGTGTACCGCCTCGACATGACGCAGCCCGATGCGCTGATGCTGTCGAGCCGCTTCCCGCTTCAGCCGCTCGACGTCGTCTACGTCAGCACGGCCGGTTCGGTGCAGTTCAACCGCGTGCTGCAGCAGGTGCTGCCGACGATCCAGACGATCTTCTACATGCGGCAAATCACGCGCTGATAGCCCGCCGGGGCGGCGTCCGCCCCCCCGGCACCACTCAAGCGGGAACGAATGGTGAACACGCAAGCGAAACACTCCTACGCGGACCTGACCGCGAAGACCGAGGAAGAGGACGTCGTCCTCGGCCAGTTGCTCCAGGTCATCCTGGACGACATCTGGCTGCTGCTCGGCATCGCCGTGATGGTCGTCGCGCTCGCCGGCCTCTACTGCTTCGTCGCGAAGCCGGTCTACCAGGCGGACGTGCACGTGCGGGTCGAGGGCAACGACAACACGTCGCAGGCGCTCACGCAGACGCAGACGGGCGCGTCGATCAACAGCGGGCCGCAGCAGGCGCCGACCGATGCGGAAATCGAGATCATCAAGAGCCGCGGCGTCGTCGCGCCGGTGGTCGAGCAGTTCAAGCTGAACTTCTCGATCGCGCCGAAGACGCTGCCGGTGATCGGCAGCCTCGCCGCGCGCGTCGCGACGCCCGGCGAGCCGTCGCGGCCGTGGCTCGGCCTGAAGTCGTACGCGTGGGGCGGCGAAGTCGCCGACGTCGATTCGATCAGCGTCGTGCCGGCGCTCGAAGGCAAGAAGCTCACGCTGACGGCCGGCCCGAACGGCACCTATTCGCTCGTCGACGAGAACGGCACGCGGCTGCTGGCCGGCCGCGTCGGCGAATCGGCGCAGGGCGGCGGCGTGACGCTGCTCGTGAGCAAGCTCGTCGCGCGCCCCGGCACGCAGTTCACGGTGGTGCGCTACAACGATCTCGACGCGATCAGCGGGTTCCAGGCCGGCATCCAGGTGAGCGAGCAGGGCAAGCAGACGGGCGTCGTGCAGATCTCGCTCGAAGGCAAGGACCCGGACCAGACCGCCGCGATCGCGAACGCGCTCGCGCAGTCGTACCTGAACCAGCACGTGATCGCGAAGCAGGCGGAAGCGACCAAGATGCTCGACTTCCTGAAGGGCGAGGAACCGCGCCTGAAGGCCGACCTCGAACGCGCCGAAGCCGCGCTCACGCAATACCAGCGCACGTCGGGCTCGATCAACGCGAGCGACGAGGCGAAGGTCTACCTCCAGGGCAGCGTGCAGTACGAACAGCAGATCGCCGCGCAGCGTCTGCAGCTCGCGTCGCTCGCGCAGCGCTTCACCGATTCGCACCCGATGGTGATCGCCGCGAAGCAGCAGCTCGCGGAGCTGCAGGGCGAGAAGGACAAGTTCAGCAACCGCTTCCGCAGCCTGCCGGCGACCGAAGTGAAGGCCGTCCAGCTCCAGCGCGACGCGAAGGTCGCCGAGGACATCTACGTGCTGCTGCTGAACCGCGTGCAGGAGCTGTCGGTGCAGAAGGCCGGCACGGGCGGCAACATCCACCTCATCGATTCGGCGCTGCGTCCGGGCGCGCCGGTCAAGCCGAAGAAGGTGCTGATCCTGTCGGCTGCCGTGTTCCTCGGGCTGATCCTCGGCACGGGCGTCGTGTTCCTGCGCCGCAACCTGTTCCAGGGCATCGAGGATCCGGACCGCATCGAGCGCACCTTCAACCTGCCGCTGTACGGGCTGGTGCCGCAAAGCGCCGAGCAAGTGAAGCTCGACGCGGCGGCGGAGAAGGGCGGCAGCCGCGCGCGGCCCATCCTCGCGAGCCTGCGTCCGAAGGACCTGAGCGTCGAAAGCATGCGCAGCCTGCGCACCGCGATGCAGTTCGCGATGATGGACGCGAAGAACCGCGTGATCGTGCTGACCGGCCCGACGCCGGGCATCGGCAAGAGCTTCCTGACGGTCAACCTCGCGGTGCTGCTCGCGCATTCGGGCAAGCGCGTGCTGCTCATCGACGCCGACATGCGCCGCGGGATGCTCGACCGCTACTTCGGCCTCACCGTGCAGCCGGGCCTGTCCGAGCTGCTGAGCGATCAGTCGCCGCTCGAGGAAGCGATCCGCGAGACGCCGGTGCAGGGCCTGTCGTTCATCGCGGCCGGCACGCGCCCGCCGAACCCGTCGGAGCTGCTGATGTCGACGCGCCTGCCGCAATACCTCGAAGGGCTCGGCAAGCGCTACGACGTCGTGCTGATCGATTCGCCGCCGGTGCTGGCGGTGACCGACGCGACCATCATCGGCCGCATGGCCGGCTCGACGTTCCTCGTGCTGCGCTCGGGCATGCATACCGAAGGCGAGATCGCCGATGCGATCAAGCGCCTGCGCACCGCGGGCGTCGATCTGGAAGGCGGGATCTTCAATGGCGTGCCGCCGAAGGCGCGCGGCTACGGCCGCGGCTATGCGGCCGTGCACGAATACCTGAGCGCTTGACCGCATTGCACGACACCGGGCCGGCGCGCGCCGCATCGGCCCGGCCGAATGGAGAACCCTCGATGAAAATTTCCGTGCTCGTTCCGACCTACCGGCGTCCCGCCGACCTCGCGCGCTGCCTGCTGGCGCTGCAGCGGCAGCAGCGGCTGCCCGACGAGGTGATCGTCGTCGCGCGCCCGGAGGACGACGCCACGCACGAACGGCTCGCCGACCCGGCGGTCGGCGGCGCGCTGCCGCTGCGCGTCGTGCCGGTCGACGTGGCCGGGCAGGTCGCCGCGCTGAACAAGGGGCTCGACTCGGCGGGCGGCGACATCGTCGCGATCACCGACGACGATGCGGCGCCGCACCCCGACTGGCTCGCGCGCATCGAAGCCGCGTTCCTGTCCAACCCGCGCGTGGGCGCGGTCGGCGGGCGCGACTGGGTGCACGAGAAGGGCCGCGTGCTCGACGAATCGCGCGAGCGGGTCGGCCAGCTCACGCTGTCGGGCAAGATCGTCGGCAATCATCACCTCGGCGTCGGCGGCGCGCGTGAAGTCGACATGCTGAAAGGCGCGAACATGAGTTACCGCCGCGCGGCGATCGAACGGCTGCGCTTCGATACGCGGCTGCGCGGCGCCGGCGCGCAGGTGCACAACGACATGGCGTTCAGCATGGCCGTGCAGCGCGCGGGCTGGACGCTGCTGTACGACCCGGCGATCGCCGTCGATCATTTCCCGGCCGAGCGCTTCGACGACGACCGGCGCGATGCGGCGTCGCTGAACGCAATCGGCAACGGCGCATACAACCTGCAACTGACGCTGCGCGAGCATCTGCCGCCGCTGCGGCGCGAGATCGCGTGGTGGTGGTGGACGCTGGTCGGCACGCGCGTCTATCCCGGCTTCGCGCACGTGCTGCTGTCGCTGCCGAGCCCGCGGCGCGCCCGCGTGCTCGCGCACTGGCGCGCGGTGCGCCGCGGCGCGCGCGATGCACGCCGCACGAACCTCGCCCCCCACCGTGCGGCGATGCCGCCGGTGACGTCTTGAACGGCCTGCGCGCCTCGCGCGCGGCCATGCCCGGAGGGCTCGCATGACCACCAAGGCTGCAACGAACGTTCACGTCCATTTGTTCTACGGCGCCGATCCGCGTACCTACCGGAAAGGCGACGGCATCGGCTGCCTGTACGGCTATCACCACGCCGAATCCGACGAATTCCGGCTGACCTATTCGCAGGACGTGCGCGAGAACCGCGTCGTGAGCCTCGCGCGCCGCGCGCTGAAGGCGGCGCTCGGCTTCGACGTCGTGCATGCGTGGCGCAACCGCGCGGCGCTGCGCGCCGCCGACGTGATCTGGACGCACACCGAGCAGGAGCATCTGGCCGCCGCGCTGATCCTGAAGCTCGCCGGCGCGCAGGGCAAGCGCCCGCTGCTGCTCGCGCAGAGCGTGTGGCTGTTCGACAAGTGGGACGGCTTCGGCGGCCCGCGCCGCTGGCTGTACCGCAAGCTGCTCGCGCGCGCCGATGTGCTGACCACGCTCGCCCGCGACAACGCCGAGCTGTGCCGCCGCACCCTCGGGCGCGAAGCCGAGTTCGTCTATTACGGGCTGAACACGCAGGATTTCCCGCCGGTCGAGCCGCGGCAATGGCAGCCGAACCGGCCGCTGCGGATCGCCGCGATCGGCAACGACCGCGACCGCGACTGGCGCACGTTTCTCGCCGCGTTCGGCGGAGACGAACGCTACGACGTGCGGCTCGCGACGCGCCGCCGCGTGCCGCGCGAGTGGCATGCGCCGAACGTGAAGATCGGCTCGGCATCGGGGCTCGCGAAGCAGCACGAGCTGTACGCGTGGGCCGACGTGATCGTCGTGCCGCTGCGGCCGAATTTCCACGCGTCGGGTATCACCGTGATGCTCGAGGCGGCGGCCGTCGGCAAGCCGATGATCGTGTCCGACGTGGGCGGCCTGAGCGACTACTTCCCGCACGATACGGCCGCCTACGTACCGGCGTTCGACGCGCAGGCGATGCGCCAGGCCGCCGACCGCTTCGTCGCCGATCCGGCGGCGGCGCTCGACTGCGCACGGGCGGCCGCCGCGTGCCTGCGCGAGCGCAACCTGACCACGCAGGCGTTCGCCGAGCAGCACGTGCGGATCACGCGCGACATGCTGCGCCGGCGCCGCACGCCCGCGGCGGCGGACGTCGCGATGCCGCTCGCGGATTCGAGCGCGTCGTCGCGGTGAGCGCGGATCGATGAGTACGATTGCCGCCGAACGCGCGCCGTCGCGCGCCCGCAGCTGGTTCGCCGAGCCGAAGCACTGGGCCGGGCAGGCCGGACTGTGGGCGTTCACCGCCGCGCTGATCGCCGTCCACCAGGGCAAGGTGCTGACGCTCGCGTTCCCGGTGCTGGCCATCGCGGTCGGCATCTGGCTGTATTTCAAGAGCCCGGCGCGCTATGTCGGCTTCATGTGGTGGGTGTGGTTCCTGAGCCCGGAAGTGCGGCGCCTGGCTGACTGGTCGAAGGGCGCGTTCACGCCGACGAGCCTGATCCAGGTCGCGCCGCTCGCGGTGACGATGATCGCCGGCCTGGGGCTCGTCAGGCATTACCGCGTGCTCGCGCAGCGGCGCGGGATTCCCGTGCTGCTGATGCTGTTCGGGCTCGTGTACGCGTACCTGGTCGGGATCGTGTCGAGCGGCGTGATGGCCGCGACCTACGACCTCGCGAACTGGCTGTACCCGATCCTGATCGGCTTTCACATCATGGTGAACGCGCGCAACTATCCGGAGTATCGCGACGTGCTGCTGTCCACTTTCATGTGGGGCATGCTCGTGATGGGCGTGTACGGCGTCGTGCAGTACTTCGTGATGCCGCAGTGGGACGTGCTGTGGATGGTCGGCTCCCAGATGGGCTCGCAGGGCGAGCCGGTGCCGTACGGCGTGCGCGTGTTCAGCACGATGAATTCGTCGGGGCCGTTCGCGTTCGCGATGATGGGCGCGCTCGTGTTCGTGCTGGTCGCGCCGCAGAAGATCCGCTGGTTCGCGGGCGCGGCCGGCTTCGTGTCGTTCGCGCTGTGTCTCGTGCGTTCGACCTGGGGCGGCTGGGTGATCGCGCTCGCGATCCAGCTCGTGCAATCGAGCAACCGCGTGCGGATGCGAATCCTGATCAGCGGCGTCGTGCTGGTCGGGCTGTGCGTGCCGCTGCTGACCGTCGGGCCGGTGGCCGACCGGCTCGGCCAGCGCCTGCAGTCGATCACGAACCTGAAGGACGACCGCAGCTACGACGACCGCAACAAGTTCTACGCGACCTTCGCGCAGACGGCGTTCACCGACGTCGCCGGCGAGGGGATGGGCGCGACCGGCGCGTCGACGAAGCTGTCGAGCGACAGCGGCGAGCTCGGCAAGTACGGCAGCTTCGACAGCGGCGTGATGAACGTGCCGTTCGTGCTCGGCTGGCCCGGCACGCTGCTGTATCTCGCTGGCGTCGTGATGCTGTTCGGCCGCACGCTGCGCGCGGCGTTCAAGCTGCGCAAGGACAAGTTCGTCGGCGCGTGCCTGAGCCTGTGCCTGTCGACCTTCGCGATGCTCGTGTTCACGAACTCGCTGATCGGCACCGGCGGCCTGCTGATGTTCACAGCCATTTTTTCGATACTTGCCGCGGCGCACTGGCAGAAGGCGCAACGCCTGCTGGCCGCCGCGCGTTCACGGGGAGGCGACCATTGAGAATCGCGATCGTCACGCACGTCGTGCGACATAACGACGGGCAGGGCCGCGTCAATTACGAAATCGCGCGCGCGGCGCTGGCCGAAAACTACGAGGTCACGCTGGTCGCGTCGCATGTCGCGCCCGAACTGCTGGCCGATCCGCGCGTGCGCTGGGTGCCGGTGAAGGTCGGCGGCTTCTGGCCGTCGAATCTCGTCAAGCAGCAGGTGTTCGCGCTGAAAAGCGCGGCCTGGCTGCGCGCGCACCGCGGCGAATACGACGTGCTGCACGTGAACGGCTTCATCTCGTGGATCAAGGCCGACGTGAATACCGCGCACTTCGTGCACGGCGGCTGGTTCAAGAGTCCGTACTATCCGTTCGGGCCCACCAAGGGGCTGTGGTCGGCTTACCAGTACGTCTACACGCGCGTGAACACCGTGCTCGAGCGCTGGGCGTACAAGCGCTCGCGCGCGATCACCGCGGTATCGCAGAAGGTGGCCGACGAGATCGCCGGGCTCGGCATCGACAGTCGCAAGATCAGCGTGATCTACAACGGCGTCGACGGCAGCGCGTTCGCGGGCGCGCAGGCCGACCGTGCGGCGTTCAAGCTGCCGGACGATGCGTTCCTGCTGCTGTTCGTCGGCGATCTGCGCACGCCGCGCAAGAACCTCGGCACCGTGCTGAAGGCGCTGACGAAGCTGCCCGCGAACGTGCATCTGGCGGTGGCCGGCTATCTGCCCGGCAGCCCGTATCCGGAAGAAGCGCGCGCGCTCGGCCTCGATTCGCGCGTGCATTTCCTCGGGCTCGTGAAGAACATGCCGACGCTGATGCGCTCGGTCGACGCGTATGTCTTTCCGTCGCGCTACGAAGCGATGAGCCTGTCGCTGCTGGAGGCGATGGCGGCCGGGCTGCCGGTCGTCACCGCGCGCACGGCGGGCGGCGCGGAAATCATCACGCGCGAGTGCGGGATCGTGCTGGAGGACCCGGACGATCCGGCCGCGCTCGCGCAGGCGATCGGCTCGCTCGCGGCGTCGCGCGACACCTGTCGCGCGATGGGCGGCGCGGCCCGCGAACTGATGACCCGTTTCGGCTGGGCGCACATGGGCGCCCAGTACGTCGCGCTTTACCGGCGCATCGGCCAACCCACGCAGCCGTCCGCGTTCGAGCGGGTCGAGCATGCAATCACGCAGGAGCAACCGTGATGTCCCAATCCTCCCGGCCGATCAAATCGTTGCAGATCGGCATGCACTGGTTCCCCGAACGCGCGGGCGGCCTCGACCGGATGTACTACTCGCTCGTCGGCGCGCTGCCCGGCGCCGGCGTCGAGGTGCGCGGGCTCGTCGCCGGCTCGCCGAAGGTCGCCGACGACACGGGCGGGGCGATCCAGGGCTTCGGGCCCGCGTCGCAGCCGCTCGCGCGCCGGATGCTCGCCGCGCGGCGCGCGCTGCGCGACGAGATCCGCACCGAGCGGCCCGACGTGATTTCGTCGCACTTCGCGCTGTACACGTTCCCTGGGCTCGACGTGACGCGCGGGATTCCGCAGGTGTCGCACTTCCAGGGGCCGTGGGCCGACGAAAGCCAGGTCGAGGGCGCCGCGTCGCTCGGGCAGCGCGCGAAACGCTATCTCGAACAGGCCGTCTATACGCGCTCGTCGCGGCTGATCGTGCTGTCGCAGGCGTTCGGCCAGATCCTGACGAACCGCTACGGAATCGATCCGTCGCGCGTGCGCGTGATTCCCGGCTGCGTCGATACCGCGCAGTTCGACACGCCGCTCACGCCCGCCGAGGCGCGGCACAAGCTGCAACTGCCGCAGGACCGGCCGATCGTGCTGGCCGTGCGCCGGCTCGTGCGGCGCATGGGGCTGGAGGACCTGATCGACGCGATCGGCCTCGTCAAGCGCCGTCATCCGGACGTGTTGCTGCTGATCGCCGGCAAGGGCAAGATCGGCGAGGAACTGCAGCAGCGTATCGACGAAGCCGGGCTGCAGGACAACGTGAAGCTGCTCGGCTTCGTGCCCGACCACCATCTCGCGGCGCTGTACCGCGCGGCGACGGTCAGCGTCGTGCCGACGGTCGCGCTGGAAGGCTTCGGGCTGATCACCGTCGAATCGCTCGCGTCCGGCACGCCGGTGCTGGTCACGCCGGTCGGCGGGCTGCCGGAGGCGGTCGCCGGGTTGTCGAACGATCTCGTGCTGCCGTCGACGGGCGCGGACGCGATCGCGGAAGGGCTCGGCGGCGCGCTGTCGGGCGCGATCGCGCTGCCCGACGAGGCCGCATGCAAGCGCTACGCGCGCGAGCATTTCGACAACGCGGTGATCGCGCGGCGCGTCGCCGGCGTGTACGAAGAGGCGATCCAGGCGGCAGGCTGAACGCCCGCGGCGCGCGCCGCGGGCGCCGCATCGAAGCGGGACCGAAGCGGGACCGAAGCGGGTCCGAAGCGGGTCCGAAGCGGTCCGAAAACCCCACCGGCGCGCGTGCGTGGCCGGTTCGCGTGCCGGCCGTCCGGCAAAGGCGGGCCGGCTTTTCCCGTCCGATCCGCATGGCCGGCGCGCATCACGCGCGCCGGAGCGTCGCGGCCCATACGCCGAGCGCGGCCACGCTCACCCCCGCCCCGAGCACGCACACGCCTGTCCATCCGGCGCGCGCATACATCATCGTCGCCGCGATCGCGCCGAGCCCGCTGCCGGCCGAATAGAACAGCATGTAGCAGCCGACGAGACGCGCATGCGCGTCGGGTCGCGCACCGAGAATCATGCTCTGGTTGACGACGTGCACGGCTTGCCCGCCGACGTCGAGCAGCACGATGCCGACGACCAGCAGCGCAATCGACGTATTGCCGAACGCGAGCGGCAGCCACGCGCACGCGAGCAGCGCGAGTGCGGCGCCTGTCGTCGCTTCGCCGCGCCCGCGATCCGCGAGCCGGCCCGCGCGGGCGGCGGCCGCCGCGCCGAGTGCGCCGACGAGGCCGAACGCGCCGATCTGCGTGTGCGACATCGCGTGCGGCGGCGCGCTCAGCGGCAGCACGAGCGCGCTCCAGAAGATGCTGAACGCCGCGAACATCGGCAGCGCGATCGCGCCGCGCACGCGCAGCACGCGTTCGTCGCACAGCAGCGACCCCATCGAGCGCAGCAGCGCCGCGTAACCGATGCGTTCGCGCGGCGCGTGCATGTCGGGCAGCAGCCGCGACAGCACGACGAGCATCGCGATCGCGAGCGCGCCCGACACGAGATAGACGGCCCGCCATCCCGCGACGTCGGTGACGACGCCCGCCAGCGAGCGCGCGGCCAGCAGCCCGACCACGACGCCGCCTTGCGCGGCCCCCACGACGCGCCCGCGTTCGCCTGCGCCGGCGAGCGCGGCCGAGCACGCGATCAGCCCTTGCGTCATCGCGGTGCCGAGCAGCCCGACCGCGACCATCCCGGCCAGCAACGCGACGCGCGTCGACGCGGCGGCCACGCCGACGCAGGCCGCGGTCAGCAGCAGAAGCTGCACGGCGATCAGGCGCTTGCGGTTCACCAGGTCGCCGAGCGGCACGACGAACAGCAGGGCGAGCGCGCAGCCGAGCTGCGTCGCGGTGATGACGCCGCCGACGGCGGCCTGCGACACGCCGAAGTCCCGCGCGATCGAGTCGAGCAGCGGCTGCGCGTAGTAGACGTTCGCGACGCTCGCGGCGCAGCACGCGGCCAGCAGCGCGACGCGCGCCGGCGACAGGCGGCCACCCTCGGCAGAATGGATCGCGTCGATGGGCGTGCGAGCGGCAACGGTGCCGGAATGACAGGACGATCCCATGGTTCCCTCGTGCAATGTAGTTGCAATTTGAAACTGGCTTGAAGTGTAGGGAAACGAGTTTTAAAATGCAACCTGTTGAGCGGCGGGCCAGAGGCCCGTGCACGGATGGCCGGCATGCCCGCGAAGGCGGCCGGCACGCTTGCGGAGAGGAACATGGCCAGACAGAAAAGTCTTGCGGATTCGCCGTGCCCGGTGGCGCGCGCGACCGATATCGTCGGCGATCGCTGGGCGTTGCTGATCGTGCGCGATGCGTTCGACGGCGTGCGCCGTTTCGGCGATTTCCGCGCGAGCCTCGGCGTCGCGAGCAACATCCTGTCCGACCGGCTGAAGATGCTGGTGGACGCCGGTGTGTTCGACGTCGTGCCGGCGTCCGACGGCACCGCGTATCAGGAGTACGTGCTGACCAAAAAGGGCGAGGGGTTGTTTCCGGTCATCGTGATGCTGCGGCAGTGGGGCGAGGCGAACCTGTTCGCGCGCGGCGAGCCGCATTCGGTGCTGGTCGATCGCAGTACCGGGCGCGCGATCCGCAAGCTCGCGCTTCGGCACGACGACGGCCGGCCTTTGAAGGCGGCCGATACGGCCGTCAGGAAGATCGGCGACGAAGCCGGCGCGGCACGGCGGTAAGCGTCATGGGCGATGGTTGCGCCGCCGGATGGTCGTCGATCGTAGGCAGCGACGGACATGCGATGTTTCGGCGGGACGTGAAGCGTCGGTACGGCTGCGGGTGTTGTTGCCTGCTATGTGCGTCGATATGGATTCAGCGAGGCCGATGCGTTCAATGCCGTTCACCGCGCCAGCGTCCCGGCGCGATGCCGAAGCGCTTCGTGAACGCATGCGTGAACGTGCTTTGATCCGCGAAGCCGACGCTGCCCGCGATGTCGACGAGCGAATGCCGGCCGTCGGCGAGCAGCACGACCGCTGCGTCGAGCCGCAGCCGCTGCAGATAGCGATGCGGCGTTTCGCCGAATGCGTCGACGAACAGTTGATGAAACCGGCGCATCCCGTAGCTGCAGTGCGCGGCGAGATCGGCGATGCGCAGCGGTTCGGCGAGGTGGGCGCGCAGCCAGCGGTCGATGCGCGCGAAATCGAGGCCCGACGCAGGCGCGGCGATGCCGGCATCGTCGAGCAGCGCGTCGCACAGGCGCGCGGCGGCCTGCCACTGGAAACGGTGCGCGGCCGCCTGCCGTGCGTCGCCGTCCGGCGCATCGTACTGCGCGGCGGCCGCCGCGACCTGCGCGACGAGCGACGTGAGCGCCGGGTCGATCGACACGGCACGTGCATGGTCGAACAACCGCTGCGGCACCGCGAGCGACGCGAGGGGAAGGTTGAGCACGAGCTGACGATTTTCGCCCAGGCCCGCGTAATCGTGGCGCGCACCGGCCGGAACCAGCCACGCGCCGTGCCGGTCAAGACGCTGGCTGACGCCATCCACCGCCATCACCATCGCACCGTCGATGCCGAGCACGATCTGGTGAAAGTCGTGCACATCCGACGCTTCGAGCGTGTCGTAGCGTTGCAGTGCGACGGTGGGGGACGGAAGGTGCGCCATGGGGCAGCGCGTCAGCCGGCGGCTCGCGTGCCGCGTCAGACGTCGAGCAGTTCGACTTCGAACACGAGCGTCGCGTTCGGCGGAATCACGCCGCCCGCGCCGCGCGGGCCGTAGCCGAGTTGCGGCGGGATCGTCAGGCGACGCACGCCGCCGACCTTCATGCCTTGCACGCCTTCGTCCCAGCCCTTGATGACCATGCCGCCGCCGAGCACGAACGCGAACGGGTCGTTGCGATCCTTGCTCGAATCGAATTTCTGACCGTCGGTCAGCCAGCCCGTGTAGTGGACGCTCACCGTCTTGCCGGCTTGCGCCTCCGCGCCGGTGCCTTCGGTCAGGTCCTCGTACTTGAGGCCCGATTCGGTCGTGATGACGGACATGATTTCTCCTGAAAGAGGTTGCGTGAAACCGCTATTGTAGGCGAGCGGGCAGTGGGCCGGCGCGCACGGATTTCGCGCCGCCGCACGCGTGCCGGCAAGCGTGGCGGGGCGCCGAGCGCACGACCGCCCGAAACGCAATTGGAACGCGCGTTTGAATTTTTCGCGAGCCGCTGGGCCAAGGTTGCACCATGACGGTGCGCGGCGCGTATGAATCGATGTGACCGGCACGCGTCGCCGCCCGCTGCGCGACGGGTGCCCGATGCGGTGCAAGGCCCGCCGCACGGGGCTCGCGGGCCGACGTGGGGGCGCGGCGCCGCGCCCGGGACCGCGTTCGTCAGTGCACCTCAGCGTTCGAATCGCAACCCGTCCGGGCGTCGTCCGAGCGCCATTTTTTCCGCCTTGCGGACCGCGCGCTGTTTGGAAGCGCGCATCTACCGTGCAGCTTGCGTGTGCCGGCGCGCGCGGCCTATCTTTACATCTGTCGATGTCATGATTTTGGCGGTGCGCGATGCGCCGCCCGGGCTTGCGCCGGCCGCGTCGTACGATGCGCCGGCCGCTCCGCAACAGGAGAACGATGAACATGAAGTCAGCCGCTTGCGCCACCGCAGCCGGGATCATGCCGGTGCGCCGCGACCTGCGCTTCGACCTGCCGGTCGAGCGCGCGAAGGACTGGCATGGCCTCGGATCGCACGTGACCCATTTCTTCAACGCGCTGTCGCTGCTGTTTCCGGCCGGCGAGCGCTTCTTCATGGATGCGGTGCGCAACTATCGCGACCGGATCGACGATCCCGTGCTGAAGCAGCAGGTGCTCGGCTTCATCGGCCAGGAGGCGATGCATACGCGCGAGCACGTCGAATACAACGAGCTGATGCAGGCGAACCGGCTGCCCGCGCGCAAGCTCGACCAGCGCGTGTGGAAGGTGCTCGGCTACATGAAGCGCAAGCTGCCGCATTCGGTGCAGCTCGCGCACACGGTCGCGGCCGAGCACTACACGGCGATGCTCGCCGACTGGCTGCTGCGCGACCCGACACGCCTCGACGGTTCGGTCGAAGGCTACCGGCAGATATGGATCTGACATGCGCTGGAGGAAACCGAGCACAAGGCCGTGTCGTTCGACGTGTGGAATGCCGTGACGGAGCCGGGGCTGCGCCGCTACCTGATCCGCATCGGCGTGTATCTGCTGACGACGCTGACGTTCTGGCCGACCGTGTTTCTGATCCATGTGACGCTGTTGTGGCGCGATCGCGGCGCCGGGCATCACGTGCGCGGCATGCTGCGCACGATCGCGTTCCTGTACGGGCCGCGCCGCGGGCTGTTCCCGCGCATCGCCGGCGAATGGCTGAGCTTTTTCCGGCCGGGCTTCCACCCGTGGGATCACGACAATCGTCACCATCTCGAGCGAGTCGACGTACTGGCCGCCCGCTACGGCCAACACGGCGGCACGCCGGCCGGCCGCGGCCGCGCGAACGCGCCGGCGCCGCTCGCATCGGGCCGCTGACCCGGCCCCGCCGCGCGGCGGGGCGCCGCGCATGTTGCGTTCGTGCATCAACCGGCTTCTTTCGGCGATTGACGAAAATCAACCGGAATCGATCTCCCGGGCGCCCGCATGCCCGGCCGACCGGTTGCGCGCACCGGCGCCGGCGCGCCGGCCTTGCATGCGCCGCGTCGTGCGGAATCGCCGCGCGCCAGCACCGGCGCGGCTTTGCGCGTGCAGGGCCGGGCCTTTCCGGTCGCGCGCGGTGCATGCCACAGGGATAACACCCATTTAGCCGCAGGCCGGCCGCATCGATATACCGTTCATGACAACGTCCACCTCACGCGCGATTCATGCGCAGGGGGATTTTATTCGGACGGAAATACGGCCAATATGTCGGTTCGATCGTGTCCGTCGGATGCGGCGGCGAGCCGGCGCGCGATACCAACGCCAAGCGGGGAATAACGATGGTTGCAAGGTCACCCGACGCAAACGGGCAGGCGGCGCCCGAGATGACGGACGTGTCCGTCACCGCTCCCGAGGCCGGACGCAAGCTTTTCGTGATCATGCGCACGCCCGACGAGCCGTTGCTCGCGCAACTGCGCGGGCTCGGCTGGGAGATCGCGGTCGCTAAGACGGCCGGCGCCGCGCAGAACATGACCTCCGGCGTGAGCGTGGCCGCCGGGCTGGTCGATTTCACCGGGTTCACGTCGCGCGACTATCCCGCGCTGAAGATGTGCCTGAGCCAGCCGGCGATCGGCTGGATTTCCATCGCGCAGGCCGGCATCACGATCGGCCCCGCCGTGCGCGAGCTGATCCGCAGCTATTGTTTCGACTACGTGACGCTACCGCTGCCGTACGAATGGATTTCGCACGTGCTCGGCCATGCACGCGGGATGGCCGCGCTCGATCGTGTCGACGGCGCGGCCTATGCGGCGTCGATCGGCGAACACGGGATGATCGGCAACTGCGAGGCGATGCAGCAGTTGTTCAGCACGATCCGCAAGGTCGCGAAGACGGACGCGAGCGTATTCATCTCGGGCGAGTCGGGCACCGGCAAGGAACTGACGGCGCTCGCGATTCACGAGCGCTCCAGCCGCGGCAAGGGGCCGTTCGTCGCGATCAATTGCGGCGCGATTCCGCATCACCTGCTGCAGTCGGAGCTGTTCGGCTACGAGCGCGGTGCGTTCACCGGCGCGAACCAGCGGCGCGCGGGCCGGATCGAATCGGCGAACGGCGGCACGCTGTTCCTCGACGAAATCGGCGACATGCCGGTCGAAAGCCAGGCGAGCCTGCTGCGCTTCCTGCAGGAGGGCAAGATCGAGCGGCTCGGCGGACAGGAATCGATCCCCGTCGACGTGCGGATCATCTCGGCCACGCACGTCGATCTCGACGGCGCGGTCGAGGCCGGGCGCTTCCGCGCGGATCTCTATCACCGGCTGTGCGTGCTGCGCATCCACGAGCCGCCGCTGCGCGCCCGCGGCAAGGACATCGACATCCTCGCGCACTACGTGCTGCAGAAATTCAAGGCCGACAGCGGCCGCAAGATCAGCGGTTTCACGTCGGCCGCGCTCGACGCGATGCGGCGCTACGAGTGGCCCGGCAACGTGCGCGAGCTGATCAATCGCGTGCGGCGCGCGATCGTGATGGCCGAGAGCCGGCTGCTGACGCCGCACGATCTCGGGCTCGACACGCCCGGCGAAACCGAACCGGTGACGCTCGAACAGGCGCGGGCGCTGGCCGAACGCACCGCGATCGAGAACGCGCTGCTGCGCAACGACCACCGGATCAACAAGGCCGCCGCCGAGCTCGGCATTTCACGCGTGACGCTCTACCGGATGATGATCGAACACGGGTTGAACGATCACGACGGCAACGGCGGCAATGGCGACAGCGGCGGGCACGACGGCGCGCCATCGGGCGACGCGGGGCATCAGCGGGTCGGCTGAGCGGCATGCGCGATGCCTGCGATGCGTGCGGACCGGCTTAGCGATAGGTCCACAGCCGGTGCAGCGCGAACGTGACGGGCGGCACGCACAGCACGACCGCGACGATGCTCCATGCGCGGGCGAGGCCGAGCGCGCCGGTGCCGTGCGCCAGCAGCATCGTCACGGCGAGGCCGGCCGTCGCGACCACGAGAAAGCGCGCGAAGTTGCCCCACGTCACCGGCGACGCAAAACTCCACAGCGTGTTGGCGAGATACGAGAACGCGGTCGAGCAGACGAACGCGGTCGCGTTCGCGATGACGGGCGTCGCGTCGAACAGCGCGAACATCGCGGCCGCGATCAGCGCATGCAGCGCGGTCGAGCCCAGGCCCGACACGCCGAAGCGGATCAGTCGGGTGCGCTCGGCAGCGTGAAAGGTTCGGATCATCGTGGGCGCTCGTTTGCGTGAAGTCGCTTGAGGTCGCGTGAGCTCGCGTGAAGCGGTGTCGCAGTATAGCCATGCGATCGGCCGCTGCGTCCAGCGGCGACGTCCGGTGCGTCTAATTGCCGGCGTGGGCATGTAAAGCGCATGAAACATTTCGCGTCGGCCGCCCGGCGAATTTCCGCGTCGAACCGGGCCGATCGGCCAGCCTGCCGCCGGTAAAAATTCCGCGTCCCATTGTTCAGCCTTATTCCGCAAGGCCTCGCCGTTGCCAGGCCGGCGCATGCCCGCGCCCCGATGTTTCAGTTTCGTAACTTCCGGCAGGCCACGCCCGATGCGGCCGGCGGCCGGCCCGATCATCGCCTTGTCCGGCCGGGCTCGCGTGGGGCTGGCCCGGTCCTTGCGACGAGAGACGTGCGAGAGTCGACGACACGAGGTCCGTCCGGTCAGGCAGCGAAAGCTTCCGTACCGGCCAGGACGCAGTCCGCGGGGATGCGGCGGCCGAGCGCGGTGCAGCGCAGCAGCCGCGCCGCGGCGAGCACGGAACGTCGTCGCCTGATCGCCGGGGCATCGGCATTGTCCGGTTGCCGGAACACACATCAGACAGCAAACGGGGTAGAAAAATGATCGATCATCACACGCCGCGGTCCGCAGGCCGCGATCGCAGTGATTCGGGACATCGCCGCTCGAACGTCGCACTTGCGGCCGACCGGCATGCCTCGACAGGCCATCTCTCCGCGCCCGGTGCGAGGCGGATCCGGCTGGTTGCCGGTCATCCGCGCCGGGTCGGCACTTTCCTGCACGCGAACCCGATCCGCATGGGCATGTGCGCACGGGCGCCGATGCCGCGACGCCCGGTCTTTGCCTATTGACCCGAGCGGCACGAGGTCCGTTCGCATGGCCATCTTTTCCGCGAACGATTGATCTGTCATCCGAACGATGGCCGACGCATCGTGCTGCGCGCGATGCAAGACGACAGGCATTCGATGCAACGGCGAACCACGCGCCGCCGTTGCCATCCGGTTGAAGGGGAGGGGCGGTCGGACGCGCGCGACGGAAAAGCGGTATCCGTACGCGCGCGACGCCGTTTTTTCAACCGCCGTAGATGTCGAAGTCGAAGTACTTCGACGCGAGCCGCTTGTAGGTGCCGTCCTTCACCATGTCGGCGATCGCGCGATCGATTTTCGCCTTCAGGTCGGTGTCCTCCTGGCGCAGCCCGATGCCGGCGCCGATGCCGAGCACCTTTTCGTCGACGAGCTCGGGCCCGACGAACGTGTAGTTCGCGCCGCGCGGCGACTTCAGGAACCCGATCGCGGCCTGCACTTCATCCTGGAGCGCCGCGTCGAGGCGGCCGGCGATCAGGTCGGCATACACACCGTCCTGGTTCTGGTACGACACGACGTTCGCGCCGTGCTTGCCCCAGTACGCCTTCGCGTACGTCTCCTGCGTCGTGCCCTGCTCGACGCCGATCGACTTGCCCTTCAGCGATTCGGCGGTCGGCAGCAGCGACGAGCCTTTCTTCACGACGAGCCGCGTCGGCTGGTTGTAGATCTTCGTCGTGAAGCCGATCTGCTGCGCGCGCTGCGGCGTGATCGACATCGACGACAGCACCGCGTCGAACTTCTTCGCCTTCAGCGCCGGAATCATTCCGTCGAAATCGTTCTCGAGCCACACGCATTTCGCCTTCAGGCGCGCGCAGATCTCGTTGCCGAGGTCGATGTCGAAGCCGACGAGCTTGCCGTCGGGCGCCTTCGATTCGAACGGCGCGTAGCTGGCATCGGTGCCGAAGCGGATCGTGGTCCAGTCCTTCGCGACGGCGGGGCCTGCGGATACCGCGAGCAGGGCGATCGAAACAGCGGCAATCAGTCTCTTCATCGTGCGTTCCTTGGCGTCGTGCATCCGTTTTCGTGCGACACGGTCTCCCCGGACACGACTCGCGCCGGGACGCGGTGTCCGCACGGCCATTAACGCAGAAAATAAAATAAGAGTCCAGAATGGACAAAAATATCTATTCGCCGAATGCACGAGCACGATCGATGGGTGCGACCCTTGCAAAAATGCAGGAATGGACTAATCTTGTTAGTAAATTCGTTTCGAGACTAACGATCATGTCACAGCCTGCCTACGAATCGCATTCCGCCGTGCCGCGCGCTTCGGTCGCGCAGATGTCGGCGGCCGGCCTGCGTGCGTTTTTCAACATCGCGTGCGACTGGGAACTGACGATCGACGAGCAGATCGTGCTGCTCGGCTCGCCCGGCCGCTCGACGTTCTTCAAGTGGAAGGCCGCGCCGGAATCGGCGCGCCTGCCGCGCGATACGCTCGAGCGGCTATCGCTCGTGCTCGGCATCTACAAGGGGTTGCAGATCCTGCTGCCGCAACCCGCCGCGGCCGATGCATGGATCAAGCGGCCCAACGATGCGGCGCCGTTCGGCGGCAAGCGCGCGCTCGACCGGATGCTGGCCGGCAACGTCGGCGATCTGGTGGCCGTCCGGCAATATCTCGATGCGATGCGGGGCGGCTGGGCGTGACGATACCGACCGAAGTGACCCGGTGGCCCACGACCACCGTCGACTGGGCGCCCGCCTATCGTGTGATTCCCACCCGTTTTCCGGCCATCAACCTGTTCGATCGCGTCGCGTCGGCGGACGATTTCGACGCGCTCTACGCGCTCGAATCGCTGACCAACGACCGCATCCGCAACGAAGTCGGCACGCTCGACCTCGTGCCGCCCGCCGAGCGCCGCTACGGGCAAGGCTGGGGGCCGATCATGGCCGCGTTCACGCACCTGAATCCGCTGGGCAGCCGCTTTTCCGACGGCAGCTACGGCGTGTTCTACTGCACCCGCTCGCGCGACACGGCGATCGCCGAAACGCGTTATCACAGCGGGCTGTTCCTCGCCGCGACGAAGGAGCCGCCGATGCGCCAGCAGATGCGGCTCTATACCGTGTTCGCGCACGGCGACGTCGCCGACGTGCGCACGTGGCCGCAGCGCGATCCCGCGCTGCTGGATCCGGCCGACTACAGCGTCGGGCAGGCATTCGGCCGCGCGGTGCGCAATGCAGGCGGCGCGGGGATCCTCTATCCGTCGGTGCGCGACCCGCGCGGCGAGTGTCTCGCCGCGTTCCGCACGACGCTGCTGCGCGACTGCCAGCATGCGGCCTATCTCGAATACAACTGGAACGGCTCGGCCATCGATGCGGTGTTCGAACTGAATCAGGTCGGCTAGCGTTCGCCCGGCTTGGCCGAGCTTGGCGCGGTGTGCCGTTGCGCGGCCCGGCGCGTCAGGGCAGCGGCCAGTCGCCCGCGTGGCGTTCGCGCGCTTCGGCCTGCGTCATCGACCACGTGCGGCCGGTGCGCGGCTCGGCGAGCGTCAGCCGCCCGGCCGGCGCGAACGCACCCGTGTCGATGAACCATTGGGCGCCGATCCGCTGCGGCGCACGCACGGGCGTGTGCCCGGTGCACGTCAGCGACAGCCCGGCCTGCCACCCGGGATCCGCCAGCCCCTGCACGAGATCGCGCCCCCAGATCAGCCGCTCGCGCACGTCGTGCGCATAACTGCCCGTATCGAGATCCGCATCCGAGCCGAAGAATTCGGCATGCAGCACGTTGAAGCGCGCCGGGCCGTCGCCGATCACGCGCACGAGCGGCAGCGCGTCGACGCGCGCCGCATGCGCGCGCAGCCGCTCCGGCGGCAGCTCGGCCCCCCAGTCGCCGCCGATGCCGCGCCACGCGTCGAGTGGCAGCTTGCCGTGCGCGACGAGGCTCAGCACTGCCTCGTGATTGCCGCGCACGACGTGGCACCACGGCCGGTCGAGCAGGTCGAGCGCGGTTTCGGAGGCCGGGCCGCGGTCGACGAGATCGCCGACCGAGAACAGCCGGTCGCGGGCCGGATCGAAGCGGACGTCGTGCAGCAGCGCGCGCAGCACGTCGACGCAGCCGTGCAGGTCGCCGACGACGAAGTCGCGGCCGGCCGTGTTCGCGGGATGGCGGCAGAGCAGGGCGGTGGCGGTCATCCCCTTATCTTAGGCGCTCGCGCCCATCGCCACGCCACGATGGAATGAGGATAATCGGGGCGCGTTACCTGCCGGCGCCGGGGCTCTCCCGCGCACCGGCCGAATCCTTTCCATCCGCTTTCGGAATCACACGATGACGTTTTATCCGCAGGTATTACGCAACCGGCCGCGCATGGTCGCGGCATTCGTCGCCGGCGTGCTGTGCGCGGTGGTGCTGCCATTTCCGCTGCGTCCGACCGCGCGCGCTGATCGGCTGGGATTGCGCGGTCTGGCTGTATCTGGTGCTGATGTGGGTGCGCATGGTCACCGCGCATCATCACAAGGTGCGCGAAGTCGCGATCCGCGAGGACGAAAACGCGACGACCGTGCTGACCGTCGTGTGCCTCGCCACCGTCGCAAGCGTGGCGGCGATCGCGATCGAACTCGCGACCGCCAAGAGCGTCGGCTTTAGGGCGGGGCTCAGCCACTACGCGATCACGGGCGCGACGCTGTTCGGCGCTTGGTTCCTGATCCCGACGATTTTCACGCTGCACTACGCGCGCCTCTATTACGGCTCGCCGAGCGGCGATCGTGCGCTCCGTTTCCCGGACCAGCACCCCGAGCCCGATTACTGGGATTTCCTGTATTTCGCGTTTACGCTCGCGGTCGCGTCGCAGACTGCCGACGTGTCCCTCGCGAACCGTTCCGCGCGCCGATCGGTGCTCGCGCAGTCGATCCTGTCGTTCTACTTCAACATGGCCGTGCTCGGCTTGTCGATCAATGTCGCAGCGGGGCTGCTGAGCTGACGCCGGTTACTTGAGCAGGTCGTACCGGCCGCCGCGTTCCAGCGCACGCCGGTACGCGGGCCGTGCATGGATCGCGTCGAGAAAGCGCGCGATCGCGGGATACCGGCTGCCGCCGCCGCGTGCGGTCGCGGCTTCGAGCGGAAAGCTCATCTGGATGTCGGCCGCGCTGAAGCGGTCGCCGACGAACCAGCCGGTGCGCGCCAGCGCGCTGTCGACGTGGCCGAGATGCAGGTCGATCTGCGGATCGACGAAACCCGACTGCAGCGTCGCGGCGATCTTGCGTGCGATCGGCCGCGCGAAGAACGGCATCGGCGCATGCGCGATCCGCAGCGCGACGAGCTTGAGCAGCAGCGGCGGCATCGCCGACCCTTCCGCGTAGTGCAGCCAGTATGTGTAGTCGTGCCGCTCCGGCGAGCCGGGCGGCGGCGCGAGGCGCTCGTCGCCGTAGCGTTCGACCAGGTATTCGATGATCGCGCCCGATTCGGCGAATGTGCGCCCGTCGTCGGTCACGACGGGCGACTTGCCGAGCGGATGGATCGCGCGCAATTCGGCCGGCGCGAGCATCGTCTTCGGATCGCGTTCGTAGCGCACGATCTCGTACGGTACATCCAGTTCTTCGAGCAGCCAGAGCACGCGCTGCGAACGCGAGTTGTTCAGGTGATGGACGGTAAGCATGTCGAGGCCGGAAGGGGGCGGGAACGACATCATACCGAGCGCGGGCGGCGCGTTCGCGAATGGCGTGACGCGTGCCGTCGCACGTCGCGTCGAACCGTCACGCGCGCCGCACCGCGATCCACGCGCCCCAGAACAGGCTCGCGAAAAAACGCAGCGGCGCATCGAAGCCCGCGTCGCGCAGCAGCGCGAACACGGCTTCCTCGGACGCGGGCGGATCGGCGCCCTGCAGGATCTTCGCGAGTTGCGCGCGCACGGCGTCGGGCGTGGCGCCCTTCATGCGCCAGCGCTGCTGCCACGCATCGAGCAGGCGCGGGTGATCCGCGTAGCGGCGATGGTTGCCGGCGAGCACGAGCGGCGCGCCGGGCTTCAGGCGTCGCGCGATCGCGCGCAGCAGCGCGGCTTTCGCGTCGTCGCCCGGTACGTGATGCAGCACGCCGATCAGCGTCGCGCCGTCGAACGCGGGTGCGTCGGGCAACGCGTCGACGGCATCCTCGACGAACGTCGTCCGCGCGCCGAAACCCGCGGCTTCGACGTTCGAGCGCGCGAGCGCGAGCATCGGCGCCGACGGGTCGACGGCCGTGAATTGCCAGCCCGGTTCCAGCGCGGCCGCGACGCAGATTTCCTGGCCCGTGCCGCCCGCGCCCGCGACGAGCATCCGTGCATCGGCCGCACCGATCGCCGACGCGAGCATGCAGGCGGCGAGTTCGTGGCAGGCATCGTAGCCGGCGAGCGCGATGCGCGATTGCTCTGCATATTCGTGTGCGCGTGACGGATCGAATTTCGCGGCGCTGGCGGGAAGCGACATGGCGGAGTCCTCGGGTCGGGGCGGACGACGTGTCCGCGAACGTGACGCAGAGCGTAGGTGCGCGAGGCCGGCGCAACAAGGCGAGCAGTCATTCCGGTATGCCGACTACCCGACTCGCCGGCGCGTGCCGGCCGGCGGTTACGACCGCTGGTTTGCCGGGGTCGATTCGCATTTAAAAATGTCTGACCACGCCGCATCGCGGCGGCAAATCCGGCGCATACTCGTTTCTCCCCCCCCCCCGCCTGGCCTTCGCATGCCGGGCCTCGATGCGCTGCGCCATTGGCGCGGCCATGCCGCTCGGTACGCACGAGGAGCGCATGATGTCCGATTGTCCGCACGATCCGTACGCGCAGCACTACATCCACTGCTTGCCGTTTGGCGCGCAGCCTTGCGGCGCGCTCTGCACGACGCCGCGCACGCATTTCCGCGTGTGGGCGCCGGGCAGCACGCACGTCGAGCTCGAACTCGATACCGGCTACGGCCCGACGCTCATCCCGATGACGAGTGCCGGCCCGAACTGGTTCGAAGTCTTCGTCGATTGCGGCGCGGGCGCGCGATACCGCTATCGTCTCGACGATACCGTGTCGATTCCCGATCCCGCGTCGCGCTCGCAGCCCGAAGGGCTCAACGGCCCGAGCGAGGTCGTCGATCCGCGCGCGTTCACGTGGCGCAATACGTTCTGGCACGGGCGCGCGTGGGAGGACATCGCGCTCTATGCGATCCGCCCGCACGCGGTGGGCGGCTTCGACGGCGTGCGCCGCCGCCTGCCGCGGCTCGCGCGCCTCGGCGTGACCGCGCTGGAGCTGCTCGCGTCGCCGCACGACAGCCTGCCGTTCGCGCCGCTCGCGGCCGAAGGCGGCCCGGCCGCGTTGAAGGCGCTGATCGACGACGCGCATGGCTACGGTCTCGCGGTGCTGCTCGAGCTCGACTATGCGCGCTTCGGCAGCGGCACCGATGCGCTTCGCCACTACGCGGGGCCGTTCTTCCATACGCGCGACGATCCGTTGCAGGCCGCGCCGCTCGCGCTCGATCATCCGGAAGTGTGCGATTTCTTCTGCGACAACGCGCTGTACTGGATCGACGAATACCGCTGCGACGGGCTGCGCCTGCGCGAAGCCGACCGGATCGGCGTGTCGTGGCTGCGCGAGATCGCGGATCGCGTGCGCGCCGCCGTGCCGGCCGACCGGCTGATCCACCTCGTGCTCGGCAGCGAGCGGCATCCGGCGCATCTCGCCGATACCCATTTCGATGCGCAGTGGAACGGGTGCGGCGAGCGGGCGCTGCACCGGCTCACGGGGCGCGACACGTCGGCGCATGAAGGCATTTCCACGCATCAGTCGATTCACACGCTCGCCCGCGCGCTGACCGCGGCCGGCGCGGCGTACCAGCCGGCCGCATCGGCGGACGGAATGGCCGCCGAAGGCGGCCTGTCGCTGACGTCGCTCGTGCTGTCCGATGGCGCCTGGCGCGACACCGACCCGGGCGACAGCGGGCAGGCGGCCGGCCTGGCCGCGCTCGCGCTGTCGCTCCTCACGCCGCAGATCCCGCTGATCTTCGACGAAACCGCGCGCGACATCGATCGTGCGCATTTCGTGCAGTCGGCGCTCGCGGTACGCGCGAAGCTGATCGCGCCCAGGCTGTCCGATTGCCGGCCGCAGGAAGCCCATGCGCTGAAGGCGAACGGCGACGGCGATGCCGACGCGCTGTGCGCATCGTGGCGGCTCGCCGACGACGAGACGTTGACGATCGCGTTGAACCTGTCGCCCGATGCGGTGCCGTTCGACGCGCCGGGCGGGCGGGTGGTGTTCGAGACGCCGGCGCGCGCGCGCGACCGGGTCGATGAAGGGGAGTTGCCGCCGTATTCGCTGGTCGCGTGGCTGACCGGCGACGTCAACCACTATGCGCTGACGCACGACGTGCGTCGCATCGACGACGGTTCATGGCGCGCGATGCGTCCGCACCTGAACGCATGAGCGCATGAACGCCTGAGTCGATGAACGTGTGAAGCGGCGGGGCCGGCAGCGCTGCCGGAGGGGGCCGAATTACCAGAACCCGCGAATGCCCGCGATCCCGTACGCGCCGTGACGGCGCGCGTCGTCGAGGTGTGCATGCGTCAGGCCGCCGAGCGCGAACACGGGCATCGCGGCCTGTGCGGCCAGCATGCCGAATTGCGCCCAGCCGAGCGTCGGCGCGCCGGGATGACTCAACGTGGGCAGCACCGGCGACAGCGTGACGAAATCCGCGCCGGCGCGCGCGGCCAGCAGCAGATCTTCCGGTGAGTGGCACGCGGCGGACACCCATCGTCCGGCCGGCAGCGGCCGTTGCGCGACGGCGCGCAACGCGGCGCCGTCGAGATGCCAGCCGGCGCCGTCGAGCCGCATCACGCCGGCTGCCTCGATCGGGCCGTTCAGCATCAGGTGCGCGCCGGCCGCGTCGCAGCGCGCGAGCGCCGCGGCGGCCAGCGACGCGAACGCGGCCGCGTCGAGCGATTTGACGCGCAGTTGCACGAGCGTTTCTCCGCGCGCGAGCACGGCCGACAGCCGGTCGAGGAACGCGGCCCGATCGGCCGCCGACGCGGACGGCGGTTCCGGCGTGATCACGCAGCAGCGCGGCAGCGGCGCGTTCATCGCGCGATGCGACGCGCGGCCGTCATTCGTCGGCCTCCTTCGCGATTTTCGGATAGACGCGCACGAGCACGATGCGCGGCCCGTTCATCTTCTTCACGACGATGTCGAAGCGGTCGAACGACACGCGCTGCCCTTCGGTCGGCAGGTCGCTGAGTGCCTGGATCACGAGGCCGCCGACCGACTCCGCGCGGCCTTCGTCGATGTCGATGCCGAGCGCCTGCTCGAGCGACACGACGGGCAGGCTGCCCTTGCCCATCAGCGTGCCGTCGTCGAGGCGGCTCCAGTCGGCGTCGCCCTGGCGGAATTCGTCGTGGATCTGGCCGACCAGCGCGCCGAGCAGGTTGTCGAGCGTCAGGAAGCCGATCGGCTTCTCGCCCTTGCTGCCGACCAGCGCGAAGTGCGGGGCGCCCTTGCGGAAGCGGCGGAACAGCTCCAGCGCCGGCGTATCGGGCTTCACGTACTGGACCGGGCGCACGTAGTCGGAGAGATCCTCGAGCGCGGCGCCCGCGTGACGCGCGAGCAGCAGGTCCTTCAGGTGGATCAGCCCGCTCACCTGTTCGCGCGACGCATCCTCGAACAGCGGATAACGGCTGAAGCGGTGCCGCGCGACGATCTCCATGTTGTCGGGCAGCGGCAGGTCGCGCCGCAGGCCGATCATTTCATGGGCCGGCCGCATCAGGTCCGACACGGTCATCGACGAAAAATCGAGCGAATGCGCGAGCGTGTTCCACTCGTCGTTGCTGTACGTGCCGCGCGCCGGCTGCGCTGCATTGCCGGCCGCGCTGCGGCGGCTGCGCAGGATCAGCTTCAGCTCGTCGGTCGAATAGTGCGCGTCGCCGCCGTGGTCGGCCGACAGCCCCGCGAGCCGCAGCACCGCGTTGGCGCTGGTGTTGAGCACCCAGATCGCCGGATACATCGCCCAGTAGAACGCATAGAGCGGCAGCGCGACCCACAGGCCGACCTTCTCCGACTGGCGGATCGCCATCGATTTCGGCGCCAGTTCGCCGACGACGATGTGCAAAAACGAGATCAGCGAGAACGCGAACACGAGCGAGATCAGGTGCACGATGCGTTCGGACTCGACGCCGATCAGGTCGAGCAGCGGGCCGATCAGTTGCGCGAACGCAGGTTCGCCGACCCAGCCGAGGCCGAGCGACGCGAGCGTGATGCCGAGCTGGCACGCGGAAAGATATGCGTCGAGCCGGCCGTGCACGAGGCCGAGGATGCGCCCGCGCAGGCCGTGCTTGCGGGCGAGGGTCTTGACGCGCGTTGCGCGGAGTTTGACGAGGCCGAATTCGGCCGCAACGAAGAACCCGTTCAGGGCCACCAGGAACAACGCGCCGATGAGCGCGAAGATCTGTAACAAAGAATCGCTCCGGTTATGACAGGCCCGTCAGTATAGGGCGCGGAAAGGAAGTTGTAATGTATCGGGCGGCCGATCGCTTACACCGGCGCCTCGCACGGAATCGAGAACGTGATGGTGGCGGGCGCGCCGTCGGCGAACGCGTCGTGCGCGAGCGTGCCGCCGTGCGCGAGTGCGACGCGCTGGCACAGCGCCAGCGTCCACGCGCTGCGTTTCGCGTCGCGCTCGCGCAGCATCTCGCGCCGCGCGAACGATTCGAATACGTGCGGCCGCGCGGGATCGACGAGCACGTCGGCGTTCACGGTGCACGTGGCGCGCGCGGTGAACTGCGCGCCGTCGCGCGTGCATGCGAACGCGACGCGGCTGCCCGCGGCGCTGGCCTCGACGGCTGTCGTCAGCAGGGTCCAGAGCGCCTGCGCGACGCGTTCGCGATCGACGGCGAGCGACGGCTCGCCGTCCGGCAGCGTCGCGTCGAGCGCGACCTCGCGTGCGTCGGCGAGCGCGAAGCGCACGAGCGCCAGCGTGTCGTCGAGCAGCGCGCGCAGCGCGAACCGCTGCGGCGCGAGCGCGAGCGTGCGCGTTTGCGCGCGCGGCGCGTCGAGCACGTCGTCGATCAGCGCGACCTGCTGGTCGATGCCGGTGCGGATGCCCGCGAGCGCGCGCTGCAGGTTCGGATCGGCATTGGCGAGCTGGCGTTCGAGCACGTAGGCCCAGCTGTGCATCGCATTCAGCGGGCTGCGCAGGTCGTGCGACGCGGTGGAGAGCGCCTGGTCGCGCAGGAACAGCGCCGCCTGGGCGGCGTAGTGCGCTGCGCGTTCGCGCAGCAGGTCGGCGGCGGGATCGACGGAATGGGGCGTCACGGAGCTGGCCTGTCGGAAACGGTTGGCGTAAGGGTCACGCGAATCGTCATTATAGGGACGGTGGCGATCACGCCGGCAGCGCGTCCTCGTCCTTTTTCCGCGCGGCGCCGTTCGGCAGCAACTGGCACGCGAGCAGGCCGGCCAGCATCAGCGCGCAGCCGACGAGCGCGCGCAGCGTCAGCGTTTCGCCGAGCGCGGCCCACCCGGCGATCGCCGCGAACACGCCTTCCATGCTGAAGATCACGGCTGCGTGCGCGGGCGCCGCGTCGCGTTGCGCGACGACCTGCAGCGTATAGCCGACGCCGACCGACAGCAGCCCGCCGTACAGCAGCGTGGGCAGCGCGCCGCGCAGCATCGCGACGCTGACCGGCTCGACCGCCAGGCCGACGGCGAGGCACGCCACGCCGCACACGGCGAACTGCAGGAACGCGAGCACGAGCGGATCGTGGCGTTTCGCGAGATGGCCGACCGCCATCACGTGCGCGGCGATGATGACGGCGCCCGCGAGCTGGAACCAGTCGCCGTAGAGCACCGAGAAGTGCTCGTCGATGCTCAGGAAATACAGGCCGATCGCGGCCAGCAACGCACCGAACCACGTGCCCGCGCCGATCCGGTGCCGCGCGAATACGCCCATCAGCGGCACGATCACGACGTACAGCGAGCTGATGAAGCCGGCATTGGCGATCCGCGTGTATTGCAGGCCGACCTGCTGCAACGAGATCGACACGGCGAGCAGCCCGCCGAGCGCGAGGCCCGGCAGCAGCCGCGCCGGGCGGCGGCGGATCGCCGCGAGCTGCGCGCGCGACGCCGGATTCAGCATCAGCAGCGGCGCCAGCACGAGCGCGCCGAGCAGGAAGCGCAGCCCGGTGAAAAGGAACGGCCCGATCACGTCGAGGCTCAGGCGTTGCGCGACGAACGCGGAGCCCCAGATCGCGGCGGCGCCGAGCATCAGCAGGTTGGCGCGGAGGTGCTTGCGGGCGTCGGGCTTCATCGGCATTCGTCTGGAGATTACGGGCGGCGGGGCCGCTAGTTTACGCCGAGATTGCCAGGCTGTCGGCAAACCTGCGCAGCGCGGCGGCGGCGCGGGCGTCGCGGACGCGCGAATACAGCACGACCTGCGATTGCGGCAGCGCCGGCAGCCCGAATTTCGCGCCGACGTCGACCAGCGTGCGCGGGGCGACGCGCCGCGCGAGCGGGCAGACGGCCAGCCCCGCCGCGGCGGCGGCCGAGACCGCCGCGACTCCGCCGCCCGTGAAGCGCTCGCGCCACGGCAGCCCCGCGCGGTCGAGCGCGCGCAGCGCGGCGGCCCGCACGCCGCAGGGGCCGGCCAGCACCGCGAGCGGCAGCGGCTCGCCCGCGCGCGGGGCCCAGTCGGGCGCGGCGAGCCAGGCCAGCGGCTCGGTGAACAGCGGCGTGCCGTCGTCGCGCGGCGGATCCTCGCCGGGCTCGTGCCGGACGATCACCGCGTCGAACCGCCGTTCGTCGTATTGCGGGAGCAGGCTCGTCGACGCCCCGAGATGCATTTCCAGCGACAGCCCCGGATCCTGGCGGTGCAGGCTCGTGAGCACGGCCGGCAGGTCGGGCACCGCGACGTGCTCGCTGACGCCGAGCGACAGGCGCACCGTGCCGGTCGAGATCGCGCCGAGCGCATGCTCGTGCGCGTCGAGCAGCGCGCGGGCGGCCGGCAGGAAATGCTCGCCGTCGGCGGTCAGCTTGACGATGCGCGGCGTGCGCGCGAGCAGCGGCTTGCCGAGATGCGCCTCCAGCCGCTTCAGCTTCAGGCTGACGGCCGATTGCGTGGTGCCGAGCGCATCGGCGGCGCGCGTGAAGCTCGCGAGATCGGCGACCAGCACGAACGCGCGCACGGCATCGAGATCGAGTACTTTCATTTCCAATGAAAATGGATGAAATATTGATCAATGACTGTTCATTATAGATCGGCGGGCCTAACCTGACGCCGTGTTTTCGTTCTTCAACGTCATTCACCGACAGGAGCAGGACCATGCCATTCACCCGTATCGCCGTACGCGAAGGCAAACCGGCCGCCTACCGCGCGGCACTCGTCGACGGCGTGCATCGCGCGCTGATGCAGACGTTCAACGTGCCCGAGGACGACATCTTCATGGTCGTGACCGAGCATGCGCCCGAGAACTTCGTGTTCGGCCGTCATTACTACGATATCGAACGCAGCGACGATCTCGTGATGATCCAGATCACCGCGAACAACACGCGCACGCTCGAGCAGAAGCGGGCGCTGTACCGGACGATCGCCGAGAACCTCGCGCAACAGCCGGGCGTGCGGCAGGAAGACGTCTTCATCAGTCTTGTCGAGGTGCTGAAGGAGAACTGGTCGTTCGGCAACGGCATCGCGCAATACGCGGTCTGACGCGCCGGCTTGATCCGCCACGGCGCGACGGGGCCGGATCGGCGCCTGCGCGTTTGGGCGGCGTGTACTATGGAAGCTGCTTCACGAGCGACGCCGGCGCGGTCGATGCGCCGGCGATCCTTGATGTGCGGGAGCCTCCATGTCGCGTGCGCTGGAAATCGTGTTGTCGTTGTCGCTGGAAGGATGGCCGGGAAAGGGCGCGGGCCGCACCCGCGGTGCGCAGCGCGACTTCGGCGCCGAGCTCGTGCGTGCGTGGCGGATCTGCCCGCCGGTCCGGATGCGGCGCGGCCACGAGCGCGTGACGATCGAGCCGTGCCAGATCGACGAGGCCGAGCGTAGCCCCGGCGCGAGCTGGTGGACCTGGGTCGAATCGAACGCGCATGGCACTCGGGTCGTCGCGTCGCGCACCGAAACGTTCGCCCCCGGCGTCACGCAGCGCGAGCTGTTCGACGCGGAGCACGCGGGCATCGTCGTCGCGGCGCCGCTGCCGATACCCGCGACGCGTGCCGCAGCCGATGCCGACGCGCCGGCTGCCGACGTGAACGGCGTTGCACCGGACACCGACGAAGCGCGATCCCAGGCATCGGCGCCGCGCATCGTCAGCGAACGGCGGCGCGGGCGCTGGGCCGACGACAGCGGCGTCGTGGTCGAAATGACGCTCGACGACATCACGCTGCACGGCGGCGGCGAGCCGCCGCGCCGCTACGTCGAGCTGCGCCTGGCCGCGCCCGACTGGGACACCGTTGCCGCGCGCACGGCCGCGCTGCACGCGCTGTTCGCCGCGGCGCGCGAACTGAGCGGCGCATGGCCCGCGTTCGTGCAACTGACGAGCGTGATCGACCGCGCCTGTGCGGGCGGCCCGGTGGCCGCCATGCTGGTCAAGGCGCAGCCCGTCGACCTGACCGGCATCCGCACGCAGCGCGCCGCGCTGTTCGCGCTGTCCGGCGACATCACCGCGCAGTGGCTCGGCAACGAGCGTGGCGTGCTCGATCGCGACGATCCCGAATTCGTCCACCAGATGCGCGTCGCGCTGCGCCGCCTGCGCACGCTGATGCGCTTCTTCCCGCGCTTCACCGATCGTCGATGGAAGGACACGCTCGGCGTCGACCTGCGCTGGCTCGCCGCGCTGCTCGGCACGGTGCGCGACTGGGACGTGTTCGCGACCGAGAGCCTGCCTGCGCTGATCGCGGCCGACGGCGGCGGCGGCGACTGGGACGGCACGCTCGACGCGGCCCGCGCGCAGTCGATGGCCGCGCGCGTCGAGCTGCGGCAGGCGCTGCATTCGGCCCGCTATGCGCGGCTGACGCTCGGCTGGCTCGAATGGCTGGGCACGCTCGCGCTGCCGGCGGCCGACGGCGACGACGCGCCGTCGCTGCGGCGTCACGCGACCAAGCGCGTGCGGCGGCTGTTCGGTCATCTCTACGGCTCGCCGTCGCTCACGTCGCTCGACACGGCGGCACGCCATCAGGTGCGGATCGATGCGAAGCGGCTGCGCTACGCGCTCGAATTCTTCGCGTCGCTGGCGTCGCGCCGCACGCGCAACGAGACGGTCAAGACGCTGGCGCGCGTGCAGGGCGTCCTTGGCGAGGCGAACGACGCGATGGTCGCGCTTCACCATCTCGAGCAACTGGGGGCACCGCCGTATCAGCTCGGTTTCGTGCGCGGCTACGGCGCCGCGCTCGAACAGCGCGCGGCGCGCGACGCCGAGGCGCTGCTGGCCAGCCTGCGGCCGCCGAAGCTCGACGGCAAGCCGGGCTGAGCGCCGCCTCTATAATGGCCGCCCGTTTTCCATACGCATGCCGATGATGACCGACGCCCCGCATTCTTCCTCGTCCACCGGACCGCTCGAACTGGGCGGCGAGCTGTGGTTGCGCGCCGGCGAACAGACGCTCGGCGGCGCGACGCGCATCGCGCTGCTCGCGGCGATCGGCGACACCGGTTCGATCACGCGCGCGGCCAAGGCCGTCGGCCTCAGCTACAAGGCCGCGTGGGACGCGGTCGACACGATGAACAATCTCGCCGGCGAACCGCTCGTCGCGCGTGCGACGGGCGGCAAGGGCGGCGGCGGCACGACGCTGACGCCGCGCGCGACGTCGCTGATCGCCGCGTTCCGCGCGATCGAGCGCGAGCATCGCCGCTTCATCGAGGCCGCGAGCGCGGCCGTTGCCGGCTTCGACGTCGACTGGGCGCTGATCGGCCGGATCGGGATGAAGACGAGCGCGCGCAACCAGTGGTTCGGCAAGGTTGCGTCGATCGTGCGCGGCACCGTCAACGACGAGGTGACGCTTGTGCTGCCTGGCGGGCAAGCCGTCGTCGCCGTGCTGACGCACGAAAGCGCCGACGCGCTCGGGCTGCGGGAAGGCGAGCACGCGTGCGCGCTGGTGAAGGCGTCGTGGGTCGTGCTCGCGGTCGACGATGGCGGGCCCGACCTGAAAGTTTCCGCGCGCAACCGGCTGCACGGCAGCGTGGAAGCCGTCGCGGCGGGTGCGGTGAACAGCGAGGTGACGCTGGCGCTCGACGGCGGCGGAACGCTGACGGCCGTCGTGACCAACGACAGCGTCGATGCGTTGCAGCTCGACGCGGGCCGGCGGGCCATCGCGCTGTTCAAGGCGTCGAGCGTGATTCTGGCGGTGACGGGCTGACCCGGCGGGCAGCGCGAGCGCGGCACTCGCTTGCCGGCGCCCGTCGTGCGAGGAACGGGGCGAAGCCGCTACCGCCCGCGTGCGCATCGCACCGGCTTCGTTTTCCGCTATCGGCATGTGTCGCGACGCGGCTTCTCCCGGGTTCCAACGTGGCGGCAAACGCCACGATCACGGCCACGGCCGCGTGCTCACGAGACGCGCGTCTGCCACTCCGCGTGCGGCGAGTTCGCCTGCACGCGTCCTTCGCTCAACTGCACGACCTGGTCGCCGAACGCGGCGACGTCGTCGGGGTCGTGCGAGATCAGCACCATCGGGATGTCGAGCCGCGCCTGCAGTTCGGCGAGCTCGTGACGCATGCGCTGGCGCATCGCGCCGTCGAGCGCCGCGAACGGTTCGTCGAGCAGCAGGATGCGCGGCTGCGCGACCAGCGCGCGCGCGAGCGCGACGCGCTGCTTCTGCCCGCCCGATAGCTGCGACGGATATTGCCCCGCGAGCGATTCGAGGTCGAACGCGCGCAGCCAGTACGCGACTTCCGGCGGCACCGTCCTCGCGCGCGGGTTGCGCAGCCCGGACGTGAGCCCGAACGCGATGTTCTGCCGCACGTTCAGATGCGGAAACAGCGCGTAGTCCTGGAACAGGTACGCGACACGGCGTTCGCGGGTCGGCACGTCGATGCGGCGCGCGGCGTCGAACAGCGGCTCGCCGTTCAGCGTGATCGTGCCTGCGTCGGGCGTCAGCAGCCCGGCGATCGCCTGCAGCGTCATGCTCTTGCCCGCGCCGGACGGCCCGAACAGCACGACGCGCTGCATCGCCGCCGTGAACGACACATCGAGCGTGAAGCGGCGCTCGGCGTTCGCGTAGGTCTTGCGGATGTCGACGACGAGGCTCATGCGGGCCTCCGCCGAAGCGGGCCGGCTGCCGGGCGGCACCGGTGATGCGGACAGCACACGCGCGTCATGTCGGTTGGCTCCGCCGTGCGCGCGACGGTACGAGCCAGCCGGTCGCGAGCAGCACCAGCACGCAGGTGATCGACGTCACCAGCACGAGGAAATTGGCCGTGTTGTCGTCGCCGGCCTGCACGGCCGCGTAGATCGCGACCGACAGCGTCTGTGTGCGGCCGGGCAGGTTGCCGGCGATCATCAGCGTCGCGCCGAATTCGCCGAGCGCGCGCGCGAACGCGAGCAGCGCCCCCGCGAGAATCCCGCGCGTGGCGAGCGGCAGCGTCACGCGGAAGAACACCGCCACTTCGCCGAGCCCGAGCGTGCGCGCGGCGCGCTCGAGATGCGGATCGACGCCTTCGAACGCCGCGCGCGCCGATTTCAGAATCAGCGGAAACGCGACGACCATCGACGCGATCACCGCGCCTTGCCACGTAAACACCAGCTCGATGCCGAGCGTGTCGAGCCACGCGCCGAACACGCCGCGCCGGCCGAGCAGCACGAGCAGGTAATAGCCGAGCACCGTCGGCGGCAGCACGAGCGGCAGCGTCAGCACGGCATCGACGACGTCGCGCAGCGGCGAGCGCCAGCGCGCGAGCACGAACGCGGCCGCGACGCCGAGCACGACGTCGAGCGCGGTCGCCCAGCCGGCAACCTTCAGCGACAGCAGCAGCGGGACCCAGGCGTCTTGCATCGCGAGTCGCTCACTGGGCGGGCTTGAAGCCGAACGTCGACAGCACGGCCTGGCCCTGCGGCGACGCGACGAAATCGATGAACGACTGCGCCTGCGCGGCGTGGCGGCTGTCCTTGACCACCGCGATCGGGTAGGTGATGGCCGTCCGGGTCGGCACCGTCAGCGCGACTTTCACGCGGCCCGGCATGATCGCGGCGTCGGTACCGAACACGAAGCCCGCGTCGACCTCGCCGCGCGCGACGTAGTCGAGGCTCTGGCGCACGTTGGCGGCCAGCACGCCTTTCGCGCTGACCGCCTCCCACACGCCGGCCGCGCGCAGCGCGCCCTCGGTGTAGCGGCCGACCGGCACCGATGCCGGGTCGCCGTACGCGATGCGTTTCACGCCGGGCGCGGCCAGGTCGTTCAGCGACGTCGGCGCGGCCGCGTGGCTGTCGGCCGGCACGATCAGCACCAGCGAGTTCGCCGCGAAATCGCGGCGTGTGCCGGGCGCGATCACCTTTTCGTTCACCGCGCGATCCATCGCCTTCTGGTCGGCCGATGCGAACACGTCGGCCGGCGCCCCCTTGGCGATCTGCTGCATCAGCACGTCCGATGCGCCGAAGTTGAGCAGCACCCTGGTGCCCGGATGCTGCTTCTCGTACGCGTCGCCGACGGCCTTGAACGCGTTCGTCAGGCTGGCGGCGGCCGACACGACCAGTTCGTCGGCGGCCGAAGCGGGCGCGCTGAACGCGAACCCGGCGGCAAGGGCGGCGAGCGGCAGCAGGCGAAGCAGGGTGCGGCGAAGCGGGCGGACGGTTGAGCGCATGGCGGATTCGTTTTGAACGGGAGGAAACCGTAATCGTAATATAGGGCGGGTTATAACGCTCGGCATACTGCTCATGCGGCGGTGTGCATGAAATGGTCGGACGTGAAAAGGAGCGGCCCGGCAGCCGGTCACGCGTGAAGCGTATGCGGCGCCGATTCGGTGCGCTGCAGCGACGACGGCTGCGACGCGGGATGGTAGTTCGGGTTGGCCTTCCAGCGCGCGCGGACGAACGGGCGCTCGTGCCCCGACAGTTCCAGCGCGACCTTGGTGACCCAGCGGTGTGACGGCACCGCGATGCCGTGCAGCGCCACGGTGACGAGCGCGAGGCTCGCGACGACCGCGGGCACCGACCAGCGGTGCGGCACCGCGCGCCACGAGCCGGCGATGAACGTGAGCGCGGCGAGCGCGCCGACGATGCAGCCGGTGATCGATTCGGACGGCGAATGCGCGTCGAGCGCGACGCGCGACACGCCGACCGCGATCCCGGCCGTCAGCCCGAGCGCGATGCCGGCGAGCCGCAGCGGCGTGCGCGTGCGGATCAGCGCGAGGAAAATCGCAACCGGATACACCGACGTCGACAGCATCGCATGGCCGCTGAACCCGGTGAAATCCCACGCGCGGATGCCGATGCCCCAGCCGAGGAACGCGATCTTCGTGAGCGCCACCACGCCGATCGCGGCCGCGAGCACGCCGAGCCATGCGGCCGCACGTTGCCACGAATAGCCGAGCGCGAGCCACACGGCAATCGTGATCGCGAGCGGCAAGGTCAGGCCGGCGCCGCCGAACGCGGTGATCATGATCCACAGGTGAGAGGGCAGGTCGAACATCGGGAAGGG
Organism: Burkholderia sp. AU32262; assembly: GCF_020419985.1. Taxonomy (NCBI): domain Bacteria; kingdom Pseudomonadati; phylum Pseudomonadota; class Betaproteobacteria; order Burkholderiales; family Burkholderiaceae; genus Burkholderia; species Burkholderia sp. AU32262. The sequence goes on along the minus strand of NZ_JAIZRS010000009.1, from coordinate 97,122 downwards.
GACGAACGAGGGCGGGGAGGATGCTTAAATCAACGCGCGAGCCGGGCGGAACGACTACAACGGATACAAGCGGCGAAACCCCAGTATAGCGCCGCGTCCGCATGAGGCCCGTTTTTTGCGCCGCCGGGAACTATCGGCGCGCAGGAAAAATCCCAGAAACAATGTTATGGTGCATTGCACAAAGTTAAACGGTGCACCCATTGCGGCGCTTTCATGGCGCCCCTATTTTTCCTGACTGCGAGCCCGATCGATGACCAAAAGTCTGACCAAGGTGTGGCTTGGCGGCATGAAACGCATGCTGTCTCCGGCCACCAAGCGCGGCGCGCGCGATGCGCAACGCATCGCACGCGACGCACTCGAGGCCGCCTCTCCCGCCGTGTCCGATCTGTCCCCGCCACGCGAATCGCGCGTACGGCCGCGCGCGGCCGCATGGGCGGCGGGCGAGTGGACACGCGGCGAACATCCGATGACGCCCGCGCTCGGGCGGCTGGTCCAGAACCTCGCGTACGGGCTCTACGTACCGCCCGGCCGGCGGCGCGGCGCGATGCCGCTCGTCGTGATGCTGCACGGATGTCAGCAGTCGGCGGATGAATTCGCGCAGGGCACGCGGATGAACCTGCTGGCCGACAAGCACGGCTTCGCGGTGCTGTATCCGGAACAGTCGCTGCGCGCGCACGCGCACGGCTGCTGGCACTGGTATGAAGACACCGACCGCGCGGGGCGCGGCGAGGCGGACACGGTGGCGTCGCTGGTCGACGCGCTGGTCGACGAGCACGGTTTCGACGCGTCGCGCGTCTACGTCGCCGGGCTGTCGGCCGGCGCGGGGCTCGCGTCGCTTCTTGCACTGCACCATCCGGAGCGCTTCGCGGCGATCGCGTTGCACTCGGGCCCCGCGCTCGGCGAGGCGAACTCCGGCATTACCGCGATGGACGTGATGCGGCGCGGCCTGCGCCAGAACCCGGCCGCGGCGGTCGATGCGCTGGTCGATACCGGTGCGTATCCGGGCATGCCCGTGCTAATCGTCCAGGGCGACGGCGATCATGTCGTCGCGCCGAAGAATGCCGATCAACTGACCGTGCAGTTCATGCGCCTGAACGGGCTTGCCGACAGCCGCGGTGCGCTGCGCGGCGGCGAGCGCGTCGAGACGCGCGAAACGGGCGTGCAGATCACCGATGTATGCCGCGACGGCGAGCCGGTCGTGCGGCTGTGTCACGTGAAAGGGCTCGCCCACGCGTGGGCCGGCGGCGACGAAGCCGTGCCGTTTCACGCGGCGGTCGGCCCCGACGCAAGCGCGATGATCTGGTCCTTTTTCGAAACCTATCGCCGCACTGTGGCGACGGAACGACGCACCGTCTGATCGATGCTGGTCAAAGCCTAGGGTTTTCCCTATAATTCGGGAAAACCCTAGTCCAGAACCTTTGAACAGCGAGATCGACCATGTACCTGCTGAGCCACCTCTTCCTGATGCTGACCAAGAACGCCGAAAAGGCCGCGAAAGAGCGCGCCGACGCGTACCTGGCCGAAGCCACCGACATCTACGATCTCGAATTCCGCATGCGCAAGATCGATCGCGACGCGGCAATGAACCGCCCGTATTCGATCGGCGCGCGCTAAGCAGCGCGCGCGGGCCTTGCCGGCCCGCCAGTTCGACGAATCGCGCAAAAGGGCGCGTGCGGCACGATGCCGCACGCGCCCTTTTTGCATCCTGCCGGAACCCGCGGCCGTCAGACGAGCGTCAGGCGCACCGGCACGTTGTTGCGCGTGGCGTTCGAATACGGTCACACGTGGTGCGCCTTGTCGACCAGCGCCTGCGCGTCGGCCTTGTCGAGCCCCGGCAGCGACACGCGCAGCTCGATGTCGAGCCCGAAGCCGCCTGCGTCGTTCGGGCCGATGCCCACCTCCGCCGTGACTTGCGTGTCGGCCGGCAGCGTCTGCTTGTTCTGGCCCGCGACGAATTTCATCGCGCTCAGGAAACAGGCCGAGTAACCTGCGGCAAACAGCTGCTCCGGATTCGTGCCTTCCGCACCCGTGCCGCCGAGTTCGCGCGGCGCGGCCAGCTTTACTTCCAGCTTGTGGTCGGCGGATACCGCGCGGCCGTCGCGGCCGCCCGTGCTCGTGGCGCTGGTCTTGTACAGAATGTTCATCGTGCTGCTCCTGTCGGGAAGAGAGGGAGAAAGCGGTCCGGTCCAACGGGGTGTCGCCGGCCACGAAGCAAATATAGAGCACAAATCATTAGTGTGCAAATTAAATTTCGAAGAAAAAGCCCGGCACGCCGGGCGGTCGATCCGAGCTCGAGCGTCAGCGTTCGTTGGCCGCCGACAAAGCGTCGCGCAACTGCTGGAGATCGGCGCGCAGCCTGATCAGGAATTCGGGTGTCTGTTGCATCGCGCAAAAGAGGTCGGCGGGCACCGAGCGCGCGCGCTCCTTTAGCGCACGGCCTTCCGGCGTCACGCGCACGTTGACGACGCGTTCGTCGGTCGCGCTTCGCGCGCGCTCGACGTAGCCGAGCGCCTCCAGTCGCTTGAGCAGCGGCGTGACCGTGGCCGGATCGAGGTCGAGCCGCGCGGCGATGTCCTTCACGGCCATGTCGTCGCGCTCCCACAGCACGAGCATCGCGAGATATTGGGGATAGGTCAGCGACAGCTTGTCGAGCAGCGGCTTGTACGCCTTCGTCATCGCGTGCGAAGTCGAATAAAGCGCGAAGCAGAGTTGCTCGTCGAGTGTCTGGGGCAGCGCGGGCAGGCGATCCATGGTTCGGAAAGCGCATCGGATGCGCGAACGATTTGCACACGAATTATTTTGCGCGCAAAAGGTTTGGCTGAACAGGGGGGCCGGAGAGCAGTCGATATGGAAAAAGGGGAGACCAGAAGCGCGCCGGCGACGACCGGGGGCCGAACAGCGGAGCGGCCGGCGACATGCGCCGGCCGGAAGCAGGATCAGCGGCCCGGCATCGTCGTCGTCGCACCCGGTTCCTGCACGCCGAAGCAGCCGCGATAGGTCGCGTAGAACGAGCAGTACAGCATCGTGACGATGATGATCGTCACCGGCATCATGATCGTCAGCGCATACGCCCCCGCGCCCAGCGCTTGCAGCAGCAGCGACAGCGCGAGCGACGTGCCGAGCGCGACGGCGAACCACAGCACGCCGTACACGACGAACGCGCCGCGATTGCGCCAGCAGCTGACGACGCTGAAGAACAGCGCCTTCGCGGGCGGGACGTCATGCCATGCGACCAGCACCGGCGCGAACCAGAACAGCATCGCGACCGGCAGATAGAGCAGCGTCGCGAAGAACAGCGCGCCGAGCGCGCCTTGCGCGGCGAGCGTCTCGGGCGTCGTGTTCGCTTCGTCGGCCGCGCCCATCATCATGTGGAACAGCGCGCCGCCGTCCACGAACGACGAAGCGGCGAACACCAGCACCATCGACGCGACGTAGATCACGCCGAGCGCGAGCAGCCGCTGGGTCGCGATGGTGCCGTACGAGCGAAAGCCGTCCACGAGGATCGTCGGCATCACGGTCTTGCCGGCCACCGTGTCGCGGCATGCGGCCATGAAGCCGACCGCGATGCCGGGAATGAACACCAACGGCAGCGCCGAGCCGATCACGGGCACCATCGACACCAGCGTGATCGCGAGCAGGTACGTGAAGAACAGCGTGATGAACGCGAGCGGATTCCGGCGGAACAGCCAGATGCCTTGACGGAACCAGACATAGCCCGTTTTGGCGGGCACTTCGATCAGTTGCATGCGGTTTGGATCTCGGGAAGCGCGGGCGTATGCGCGATACGCTCACGCAGAATGCGTTCGAAATGGCCGGGGTCGTGCGGCTTGAGCATCTCGGCCGCGCGCGGCAGGTAGAAGTCGTACAGGCGCGACACCCAGAAGCGGTACGCGCCGGCGCGCAGCATGTCGCTCCAGTGGCGGCGCTCCTCGGCCGTGAACGGCCGAACCGTCTGGTACGCGCGCAGCAGCGCATCGGCGCGTGCGACGTCGAGCGCGCCGGTCGCGAGGTCGACGCACCAGTCGTTGACGGTGACCGCGACGTCGAACAGCCACTTGTCGCAGCCCGCGAAATAGAAGTCGAAGAAACCGCCGAGCCGGACGTCGTGGCCGGTGCCGGGCGCTGCGTGCGCGAACAGCACGTTGTCGCGGAACAGGTCGCAATGGCATGGGCCGGCCGGTAGCGCCGCATAGTCGTCCGACGCGAAGAAGCCGGCCTGGTGCGCGAGCTCGCCTTCGAGCAGCGTGCGTTGCGCGTCCGTGATGAACGGCACGATGGCCGGCACGTTCTCCTGCCACCACGGCAGGCTGCGCAGGTTCGGCTGGCTGCGCGGATAGTCGCGCCCCGCGAGATGCAGGCGCGCGAGCATCTGCCCGACCTCGATGCAGTGTTCGACCCGGGGCGCGAGTTCGGCCGCGCCGTCGAGCTTCGTGACGATCGCGGCCGGCTTGCCGTGCAGCTCGCCGAACAGCGCGCCGTCGTCACGCGGGACCGGGTCCGGCACCGGCACGCCGTGGGCGGCCAGATGGCGCATCAGGTCGAGGTAGAACGGCAACTGCTGCGCCGTGAGCTTTTCGAAGATCGTGAGGACGTATTCGCCGCGCGTCGTCGTCAGGAAGAAATTGCTGTTTTCGATACCGGACGGAATGCCGCGGAACGCCAGCACGTCGCCCAGTTCGTAGTGGCGCATCCATTGCGCGAGATCGGAGTCGGAAACAGCGGTGAAAACGGCCATGCGGGATGCGTCAGGTCAGGGTGTCGGCACGCGGGCGGCGTGCAGCGCGACAGCAGGTGAAGGGGCGGCGCGGCGCGATCGACGCGCCGCGCCACGGAATCAGTAGCGCAGGTTCAGCGACGGCAGGCGCGTAATCGGGATGCCGGCGTCGTGCGGCTTCGGCGACGTGTCGGGCGTCGAGCTCATCTGGTAGCGCGTGCCGAAGTTCGACTTCACGTCGATCTCGACCGGCTTGCCGCGGTCGCGGTACTCGGTGACTTCGGTGCCGTTCTTGCTCTTTTCGTGGAAGCTCGGCGTGCGGCGGATGTCCGCGAAGTCGACTTTCGACGTGACTTCGGCGCCGGGCCGGTTGATCTTGCGGAGATCGGGCAGGCCGGCGGCTTCGTTGGCCTCGGCCCGGGCCTGCGCGTCGGCGCCCGGCGCGTCGGCCTCAGGCGTGCCGCCGGCGGCGTGAGCGACGCTGGCGGCGGCAAACGCGACGGCAGCGGCGACGAAAATGAGCGGCTTCATGATGAGTCTCCAGTGAACCCACCGATTTTAGCAAATACTGCGCGCCATCCGGCCCCTGCGTGCGCGTGGGCGGCCATAAAGGCGCCCGGGTTCCGTGGTAATGTCGTCGGATCAGACGAGGTGATGAAAATGAAGAACGATTTGAGCCGCCGGCACCGTGTGCTGTCGCCCGAAAGCCCGTCGGTCGAGGCTTTCGACGATCCGATCGCCGCGGTCGCGCGGCTGTCCGCCATCTACGACACGAACACGGGCTTCCTGCGCGATGCGTTCGCGCGCTATCGCCGCCACGAAGCGATTACCGAGCACGTGCGCGCATGCTATCCGTTCGTGCGGATCCGCACCGACGTCAACACGCACGTCGATTCGCGCCGCTCGTACGGCTTCGTCGCGGGCCCCGGCGTATTCGAGACGACGGTCACGCGCCCCGATCTCTTCGCGAACTACTACCGCGAGCAACTGCGCCTGTTGGCGAAGAACCACCATGTCAAGATCGAGATCGGCGTGTCGTCGCAGCCGATTCCGATCCATTTCGCGTTTCCGGAAGGCATTCATCTCGAGGGCGAACTCGATCGCGACCGGCTGCTCGCGATGCGCGACATCTTCGACACGCCCGACCTGTCGTATCTCGACGACCGCATCGTCAACGGCACGTTCGAGCCGGCGCCCGGCGAGCCGCATCCGCTCGCGCTGTTCACGGCCGCGCGCGTCGACTTCTCGCTGCACCGGCTGCGCCACTACACGGCGACGTCGCCCACGCACTTCCAGAATTACGTGCTCTACACGAACTACCAGTTCTACATCGACGAGTTCGTGAAGCTTGGCCGCACGATGATGACGGAAAGCGACGATCCCGAGGTGCGCGCGTACCGCAGCGAGTACAGCGCGTTCGTCGAGCCGGGCGACGTCGTCACGTACAACGCGAACCTCGGCGGCGAGCCGGCCGAGGGCACCGCGCCGCCGCGCCTGCCGCAGATGCCCGCGTATCATCTGAAGCGCGCGGACGGCAGCGGGATCACGATGGTCAACATCGGGGTCGGCCCGTCGAACGCGAAGACGATCACCGACCACATCGCGGTGCTGCGTCCGCACGCGTGGGTGATGCTCGGCCACTGCGCAGGGCTGCGCAACACGCAGCGTCTCGGCGACTACGTGCTCGCGCACGGTTACGTGCGGGAAGATCACGTGCTCGACGCCGACCTGCCGCTGTGGGTGCCGATCCCGGCGCTGGCCGAAGTGCAGCTCGCGCTCGAGCGCGGCGTGGCCGAGGTCACGCGGCTGGAGGGCGTGGAACTGAAGCGCGTGATGCGCACGGGCACGGTCGCGAGCGTCGACAACCGCAACTGGGAGCTGCGCGACCATCGCGAGCCCGTGCAGCGGCTGTCGCAGAGCCGCGCGATCGCGCTCGACATGGAAAGCGCGACGATCGCCGCGAACGGCTTCCGCTTCCGGGTGCCGTACGGCACGTTGCTGTGCGTGTCGGACAAGCCGCTGCACGGCGAGCTGAAGTTGCCGGGCATGGCCGACACGTTCTATCGCGGGCAGGTCGACCAGCATCTGCAGATCGGCGTGAAGGCGATGGAGATCCTGCGCACGAACGGGCTCGACAAGCTGCATAGTCGGAAGCTGCGGAGCTTTGCGGAAGTGGCGTTCCAGTAACGGCACGGCGCAACGGCATCCATCACGACAAAGGCCGCATGCGAACTTGCGTTCACGTGCGGCCTTGTTCTTTTCGTTTCGGTGCGAAGGCCGGGCGGCCCCGCGCCCGGGCGCTCAGCATTCGCCCTTTTTCGCGTGTCCCGGCGGGCAGTGATAGCCGCCACGCCCGCGATAGTGCTGGTGCTCTTCCCATTCGCGGCGTTCCCAGTAGCGGCGGCCGTCCCAGTAGCGATCGCCGTGCCAGCCGACGATGACCGCCGGTGCGGGGGCGACCACGACGGGGGCGGGCGCGACGACGACCGGCGCGGGCGTGCCGATGTTGACGTCGACGTTGACGGCGTGAGCGAGGCCGGACAGCGAAAGGCCGAGGCCGGCGAAAGCGAGGGCGATCAGCGAGCGTTGCATGTTCTTTTCCGTGGTGTCGTGATGAATAGGCCGACGCGACGCGATGGAAGCGAGGGGGCCGCTCCACCGGGGGAACGCCGCGCCGACAGAATGCAGTGTGCTGCCGCGCGACGGAAAAGGCGAGTCGTGATTATTACGGAGGATTGGCGGTGCACAGGCGCGCGAAGGGCCATCCATTTGACATTGGCGGGCCGCCGGTGCGGCTGATCCCGCCGCATGACGCAGCGCCGACTGCGGGATTTGACATTCGACCGCGCGCGGCGGCGAACGGGCATTAACAGCGCGTTACAAAGTCCCGCCCGGCGGGCCACCGGATCGCGCTGCCCTTTGCGTGCAAAGCACGACAGCCGGCCGTCGGGCCGGCTGTCGTCACTGACCGGTTACAGATAGAACATCCGGTCTTCTTCAGGCCGCGGCGGTTGATCGTCGCCGTCCGAACCTTCTTCTTCCTCGCCGCTGTCCTCGTAGAACGCGAGCACCGCGTCGAGCACCTGGTCGGGATCGTCGATCACCTGCATCAGGTTCATGTCTTCCGGATTGATCAGGCCCATCGGAATCAGTTGATCGCGGAACCATTGCAGCAGCCCCTGCCAGAATTCGCTGCCGACCAGGATGATCGGCACGAGGCGCGACTTCTTCGTCTGGATCAGCGTGAGCACTTCGGACAGTTCGTCGAGCGTGCCGAAGCCGCCCGGCATCACGATCACGGCATCCGAGTTCTTCACGAACGTGACCTTGCGCGTGAAGAAATGGCGGAAGCGCAGCGAGATGTCCTGATAGTGGTTGCCGGCCTGCTCGTGCGGCAGCTCGATGTTCAGGCCGACCGACGGCGCCTTGCCGGCGTGCGCACCCTTGTTCGCGGCTTCCATGATGCCGGGGCCGCCGCCGGAGATCACCGCGAAGCCGGCGTCCGACAGCTTGCGCGCGATCTGCGCGGCAAGTTTGTAGTGCGGGTTGTCGGGTTTGAGGCGGGCAGAACCGTAGATGCTGACAGCCGGGCGGATCTCCGACAGGTACTCGGTCGCCTCGATAAACTCTGCCATAATCGTGAACATCTGCCACGATGCGCGCGCCTTCTTGGCCGTCGCGCGTTCTTGATCTGCGAGCGAACGCAGACTCGGAATCACTTTTCTCTTGTTCATAATGCCTGAAGAACGAAATCTGGAAGGTAAGACCCTGCTATTGGTTGACGGTTCGAGCTATCTGTATCGGGCTTACCATGCGATGCCTGATTTGCGTGGCCCTGGCGGGGAGCCGACCGGAGCGCTCTACGGAATCATCAACATGCTGCGCCGTATGCGCAAGGAAGTCAGTGCAGAGTATAGCGCTTGCGTGTTCGATGCAAAGGGCAAGACGTTCCGCGACGACCTTTATGCCGACTATAAGGCAAACCGCCCGTCGATGCCGCCCGATCTCGCGTTGCAGGTCGAGCCGATCCACGGCGCGGTGCGCGCGCTCGGCTGGCCGCTGCTGATGGTCGAAGGCGTCGAGGCCGACGACGTGATCGGCACGCTCGCGCGCGAAGCCGAACGGCACGGGATGAACGTGATCGTGTCGACCGGCGACAAGGATCTCGCGCAGCTCGTGACCGATCGCGTCACGCTCGTCAACACGATGACCAACGAAACGCTCGATCGCGACGGCGTGATCGCGAAGTTCGGCGTGCCGCCCGAGCGGATCATCGACTACCTCGCGCTGATCGGCGACACCGTCGACAACGTGCCGGGCGTCGAGAAGTGCGGGCCGAAGACGGCCGTGAAGTGGCTGTCGCAATACGACAGCCTCGACGGCGTGATCGAACACGCGGGCGAGATCAAGGGCGTGGTCGGCGACAACCTGCGCCGCGCGCTCGATTTCCTGCCGCTCGGCCGCAAGCTCGTGACCGTCGACACGTCGTGCGATCTCGCGCCGCATCTCGAGTCGATCGAGGCGTCGCTGAAAACGGACGGCGAAGCACGCGAGCTGCTGCGCGACATCTTCGCGCGCTACGGCTTCAAGACCTGGCTGCGCGAAGTCGACAGCGCACCCGCGGAAGGCGGCGGCGCCGATGCGCCGGAAGGCGATCCCGCACCGGTCGTCGCAGCGGACATCGCGCGCGAATACGACACGATCCAGACCTGGGCGCAATTCGACGCGTGGTTCGCGAAGATCGACGCGGCCGCGCTGACCGCGTTCGACACCGAGACGACCGCGCTCGATCCGATGCTCGCGCGGCTCGTCGGGCTGTCGTTCTCGGTCGAGCCGGGCAAGGCGGCCTATCTGCCCGTCGCGCACCGCGGCCCCGACATGCCCGAGCAGCTTCCGCTCGACGAAGTGCTCGCGCGCCTGAAGCCGTGGCTCGAATCGGCCGATCGCAAGAAGGTCGGCCAGCACCTGAAGTACGACGCGCAGGTGCTCGCGAACTACGACATCGCGCTGAACGGCATCGAGCACGACACGCTGCTCGAATCGTACGTGCTCGAATCGCACCGCACGCACGACATGGACAGCCTCGCGCTGCGTCATCTGGGCGTCAAGACGATCAAGTACGAGGACGTGGCGGGCAAGGGCGCGAAGCAGATCGGTTTCGACGAAGTGGCGCTCGACCAGGCCGCTGCGTACGCGGCCGAGGATGCGGACATCACGCTGCAGCTCCATCACGCGATGTATCCGCAGGTCGCGCGCGAACCGGGCCTCGAGCGCGTGTACCGCGACATCGAGATGCCGGTGTCGCTCGTGCTGCGCAAGATGGAGCGCACCGGCGTGCTGATCGACGATGCGCTGTTGCAGGCGCAAAGCAGCGAGATCGCGACGCGCCTCATCGAGCTCGAGGGGCAGGCGTACGAGCTGGCCGGCGGCGAATTCAATCTCGGGTCGCCAAAGCAGATCGGGCAGATCTTCTTCGAGAAGCTGCAGTTGCCGGTCGTGAAGAAAACGCCGAGCGGCGCGCCGTCGACCGACGAGGAAGTGCTGCAGAAGCTGGCCGAGGACTACCCGCTGCCGAAGGTGCTGCTCGAGCATCGCGGGCTGTCGAAGCTGAAGTCGACCTATACCGACAAGCTGCCGCGCATGGTGAATCCCGTCACCGGCCGCGTGCACACGAACTATGCGCAAGCGGTCGCGGTCACGGGCCGGCTTGCGTCGAACGACCCCAATCTTCAGAACATTCCGGTGCGCACGGCCGAAGGTCGGCGCATCCGCGAGGCATTCATCGCATCGCGGGGCCACCGGATCGTGTCGGCCGACTACTCGCAGATCGAGCTGCGGATCATGGCGCACATTTCCGGCGACGCGTCGCTGCTGCGCGCGTTCTCGCAGGGCGAGGACATCCATCGCGCGACGGCCGCCGAAGTGTTCGGCGTGACGCCGCTGGAGGTCAATTCCGACCAGCGCCGGATCGCGAAGGTGATCAACTTCGGGCTCATCTACGGGATGAGCGCGTTCGGGCTTGCATCGAACCTCGGCATCACGCGCGACGCGGCGAAGCTCTATATCGACCGCTATTTCACCCGCTATCCGGGTGTCGCGCAGTACATGGAAGACACGCGCGCGACCGCGAAGGAGAAGGGCTACGTCGAAACCGTTTTCGGTCGCCGCCTGTGGCTGCCCGAGATCAACGGCGGCAACGGCCCGCGCCGCCAGGCGGCCGAGCGCGCGGCGATCAATGCACCGATGCAGGGCACGGCGGCCGACCTGATCAAGCTGTCGATGATCGCGGTGGACGACTGGCTGACGCGCGACAAGCTCGCGTCGCGGATGATCATGCAGGTGCACGATGAACTGGTGCTCGAGGTGCCGGAACGCGAGCTGCCGCTCGTGCGCGAGAAACTCCCGGAAATGATGTGCGGCGTCGCGAAGCTGAAGGTGCCGCTGGTCGCCGAGGTGGGCGCCGGCGCGAACTGGGAAGAGGCACACTGACGCACCCCCGCGCGGTTCCCGTTTCCCGCGGCATATTGTTGCAGGGATGCCAAATATCGAGATGGTTTGCTTGTGGTCAACGCGCAAGCTCCCGGACAATGCATGTGAGTCATGTCATTGACGCGGGGCGGCGCGCCCTGCGTTCCGGATCGGACGCATCGAAGTGCTTCGAACTGCACATCGATGACGTCCGAACCGGTTAATCCACCGGGCGGCGCGCGTATAGGCGTTTGCTTCATCCGGCGGCAGCAGTTTCGAATCGCAAAGGGGGAATCAGATGCATCGGATCATCATCGTAGGCGGAGGCGCCGGCGGCCTGGAACTGGCGACGCGGCTCGGCGACCGTTACGGCGCGCGCGGCAATCGTCCCGCGCGTGCGCTTGTCACGCTCGTCGACCGCAATCCGACGCACATCTGGAAACCGTTGCTGCACGAGGTCGCGGCAGGCAGCATGGACCCGTTCACGCAGGAGCTCGAGTATGCGGCGCAGGCGCGCTGGCACGGCTTCGAGTTCCAGCAGGGCGAGCTGACCGGGCTCGATCGCGCGGCGAAGCGCGTCACGCTGTCGCCCCTCAACGACAGCGACGGCGCGGAACTGTTGCCGGCGCGCGAGCTGGAATACGACACGCTCGTGATCGCGATCGGCAGCACGACCCACTTCTTCGGCGTGCAGGGCGCACCGGAAAACGCGATCGCGCTCGACACGGTCGGGGAGGCCGAACGGTTCCGCAAGCGGCTGATCGCGGCGTGCATGCGCGCCGAGCACCAGGCGCCGGCGCCGAGCGCGCCGGGCGAGTCGGCCGAACCGCGCATCCAGGTCGTGATCGTCGGCGGCGGCGCGACGGGCGTCGAGTTGTCCGCGGAACTGCGCAATACCGCGCAGGTGCTGTCCGCGTACGGGCTGCACAAGCTCGATCCGCGCCATGACGTCGGCATCGTGCTGATCGAATCGGGGCCGCGGATCCTGCCGGCACTGCAGGAGCGCGTGTCGGCGGCGACGGCCGAACTGCTCGAGAAGCTCGGCGTGCGGCTGATGCTCGGCGAGCGCGTGACCGAGGTGGCGCCCGGGTTCGTGCATACCGCGAGCGGCAAGGCGGTGCGCGCGGACCTGACGGTCTGGGCGGCGGGCATCAAGGCGCCGTCCGTGCTTTCGCACCTCGACGGCCTCCAGGTCAACAAGCTCGGGCAGCTCGACGTGCGCCGCACGCTGCAGACCTTCACCGACGACAACGTGTTCGCGCTCGGCGATTGCGCGGCCTGCGCATGGCCCGGCAACGAACGCAACGTCCCGCCGCGCGCGCAGGCGGCGCACCAGCAGGCGAGTTTCCTGCTCAAGGCGATCGGCTGCCGGCTCGAGGGGCGCCCGCTGCCCGAGTTCACGTATCGCGATTTCGGTTCGCTCGTGTCGCTCGGCCACTTCAGTGCGGTCGGCAACCTGATGGGCGGGCTGATCGGCGGCAACATGCTGATCGAAGGGCTGTTCGCGCGCTTCATGTACATGTCGCTGTATCGGCTGCACATCGCGGCGCTGCACGGTTATCCGCGGATGATGCTCGACACGGTCGCGCACTGGTTGCGGCGCACGACGCTGCCGCGCGTCAAGCTGCACTGATCGCACGCTTGCGCGCGGAGCGGGCGGGGATGCGCCTGTCGAGCGTGTTCGCCGCCCGTTTTTCGTTTCGATTTGCAACGATTCGGCCGCGCGACGAACCGCGATACGGGCCGCCGCACGGTCGCTCGGCGGCCCGTCGGCAGGCCGCCGTGCGATGATCGATTCGATCGCCTCAACGCGTCGTAATCGAGTCTTACACATCCGACAGTTGACGCGACAACGGATTATTGGGCATCTTGTCCGGGTTTTCGTTTGCGGCGGGGTGCCAACCGCCGCGACATCCGCGCCGTGCGCCGGTGCGATGCCCCGTCATGCCGTATCCGCGATCGTGACGGCGGCGCCCAATCGAGGAGTGCATTCATGTTGAAACCCGAAGTCGACAGCCTGGTCCCCCATGTCCCGTTCTCGCGCCGCAAGTTCATGCAGGCTGCGCTGGGCGGCACCTTCGCGGCGGCCGTGCTGCCCGTGTCGGCGCAGACGGTCACGACCGACAGCGCCGGGCTGGACGTCGACACCATCGAGATCCGCTCGGGCGATGCGAGCGTGCCGGCATATCGCGCGCAGCCGGTCGACAAGACGAACCTGCCGGTCGTCATCGTGATTCACGAGATCTTCGGCGTGCACGCGCATATCGCCGATGTGTGCCGGCGCTTCGCGAAGCTCGGCTATCTCGCGATCGCGCCCGACCTGTTCGCCCGGCAGGGCAACGCGGCGAAGTATCCGACGATCCAGGCGCTGGTCGACAACATCGTCAGCAAGGTGCCGGACCGGCAGGTGACGGAGGATCTCGACGCGACGGTCGCGTGGGCCGGCAAGAACGGCGGCGACCTGACGCGCCTCGGTGTGACCGGGTTCTGCTGGGGCGGCCGCCAGGCGTGGCTGTATGCGGAACACAATCCGCACGTGCGGGCCGCGGTGGCGTGGTACGGGTTCGTCGAGGGCAAGACCGACGAGATGACGCCGTTCAACCCGGTCGATCACGCATCGTTGTTGAAGGTGCCGGTACTCGGCCTGTACGGCGAGAAGGATCAGAACATCACGCAGGCGTCGCTCGCGGACATGCGCAAGGCGATCCAGGCGAGCGATTCGAAGCTCGCGCGCGAATCGGAGATCGTCGTGTATCCGGATGCCGGCCACGCGTTCTTCGCCGATTACCGGCCGAGCTATGTGAAGGCCGATGCCGAGGATGGCTGGAAGCGCGCCATCGAGTGGTTCCACAAGTACGGCGTGATGTGAACGACGAGCGGCGGCATCGGCCGCCGCGGCACCGGCCGCCGCGGCATCGGCCGCCGCGGCATCGGCCGCCGCATCATCCTCATCGCGTCGCGTGGGTGCTCAAGGGTTCGGGCCGGTCGCGATCGGCCGCGACGGATCGGCGCTCCATTCGCTCCACGAGCCCGGGTACAGCGACGCGCCGTGCAGGCCCGCCACTTCCAGCGCCAGCGCGTTGTGGCATGCGGTGACGCCGGAGCCGCATTGCAGGATCACGCGGTTCGGCTCGGTGCCGGCCAGCACGGCGGTGAATGCCTCGCGCAATTCATGACCGGTCTTGAAGCGGCCGTCGGCAGTCAGGTTGTCCTTGAAGAAGCGGTTGCGCGCACCGGGAATGTGGCCGCCTACCCGATCGATCGTTTCATTTTCGCCGCGATAGCGGTCCGGTGCGCGTGCATCGATCACGACGCGCGCGGGCGACGACACGTTCGCGAGCACGGCAGCTGCATCGACCGTCGATTCGAGTGGCGTTGCCGTGCGGAAATCGCCGGCGGCCGGTTGCGGCACGTCGGTCGTCAGCGGCTGGCCGGCCGCTTCCCACGCCTGCAGCCCGCCGTCGAGCACGGCAACCGAATCGTGGCCGAGCCAGCGCAGCAGCCACCACAGGCGCGCTGCATAGGCGCCGCCTTGCGCGTCGTACGCGACGACCTGCTGACCCTGCTTGAGGCCGCGGCTCGCGAGCAGCGTGGCGAGCGCGTCGCGGGTCGGCAGCGGATGGCGGCCGTTGGTGCCCGTCTTGCGGCCGGACAGGTCGCGATCGAGATGAAGATATTGCGCGCCGGGGAGGTGGCCGGCCGCGTAGGCGGCCTCGCCGGCGCCGGGATCGGCGAGATCGAAGCGGCAGTCGAACAGCGCGACGCTGCCGGGCGCCGCGGCCAGGCGCTCGGCGAGATTGGCGGCGGAGATGAGCGTGGTGTAATGAGTGTGTGGCATGACGGCTCCCTGGAGTGCGAATGGCCTGACACTCCAAGTCTAAACAAAAAAGACGGGCCGAAGCCCGTCTTTTCGCTTGCCGGCGGCCGGGCGGCGTCGAGGCGCCGCGGCCGCTGTCAGAGGTCGCCGAGGTGGCGGCGCAGGAACTCGTGGAAGTGCTGCATCCCGTCTTCCATCGGGCTCTGGTACGGGCCGACCTGCGACTCGCCGCGGGCCATCAGCGCTCGGCGGCCTGCGTCCATCCGCATCGCGATCTCGTCGTCCTCGACGGCCGTTTCCATATAGGCGGCGCGCTCGGCCTCGACGAATTCGCGTTCGAACAGCGCGATTTCCTCGGGGTAATAGAACTCGACGATGTTGGTGGTTTTCTGCGGCCCGCGCGGGATCAGCCACGACACGACCAGCACGTGCGGATACCACTCGATCATCAGGCCCGGGTAGTAGACCATCCAGATCGCGCCGAACTCCGGCGGCACGCCGTTGCGGAACTTCAGCACCTGCTCGTGCCATTTCTGGTAAGTCGCGCTGCCCGGTTTCGCGAGGGCGTTGTGCACGCCGACCGTCTGCACGCTGTACCAGTCGCCGAACTCCCATTTGAGATCGTCGCACGACACGAAGCTGCCGAGGCCCGGGTGGAACGGGACGACGTGATAATCCTCGAGGTAGACCTCGATGAACGTCTTCCAGTTGTAATCGCACTCGTGCACTTCGACGTGATCGAACAGGTACTCGGAGAAGTCGAAGTGATGCTTGGTGCCGAGGTTGGCGAGGTCGCGCGCGACGTTGCGGCCCTCGGCCTCGAACAGCAGCCCCTGCCAGTTCTGCAGCGGGCTCTTGCCCAGGTTCAGGCACGGCTTGTCGGGGAAGTGCGGCGCGCCAAGCAGCTCGCCTTCGAGGTCGTACGTCCAGCGGTGCAGCGGGCACACGATGTTCTGCGTGTGGCCGCGCCCGTTGAGCATGATCGCCTGCCGGTGGCGGCACACGTTCGACAGCAGTTCGATCCGGTTCGTCTGGTTACGGACCAGCACGCGGCCTTCCTTCTCGGACGGCAGCGCAAAATAATCCCCCGCCTCGGGCACCATCAGCTCGTGCCCGACGTAACGAGGTCCTTTCTTGAAGAGGGTTTCGATCTCGCGCTCGAGTAGCGCCTCATCGAAATATGCAGTGACTGGAAGCTGGCTGTGGGCCGACTTCAACTGAAGCGCATCGCTCAGATTGGACATTCCCACTCCCGGTGTTAGCGTGAAAGCAGTGAACAACCCAACCATCGAAAAATCGATTTAGGGAAACGGAGAATTATACCCGGTTCGCCTCGCAAGGCTAGGATTAAGTGCCTGATTTGTGTCAATTTTTTGTCGGGCTACCCTCGAAAGGCGCACACTGTGCGTCGAAGATGGGGCCGGAATTGTGCGCGGGCGCCTAAGACGGCAGGTCGGAAAATTCTCTTTTGCCGTAGAATGTCCGACTTGTTTTGAAATTTGACACCCTCGTCCATGGCGAAAACCGCATCCCCAGGCGCCACGCCGCCCGGCAATGGCACCGAACCGTTGCCGGACAATTACGAGATGGCGCTCGCGGAACTCGAGACGCTGGTTGCCCGGATGGAAGGCGGCGCGTTGAGCCTCGAGGATTCACTGGCGGCGTATCGTCGCGGTGCGACCCTCGTTGCGTTTTGCCAACAGCAGCTCGAGAAAGTGGAGCAGCAGGTCCGCGTGCTCGACGGCGCGACGCTGAAGCCGCTTTCGTCCGGAACGGCCGCCACGGACGGCGAAGACGACGATCTATGACATTCGAACAATGGATGCGGTCCGTGCTTGACCGTGTCGAGGACGCACTCGGCCACTATCTGCCGGCCGAAACCGCGACGCCCGCGAAACTTCACGAGGCGATGCGCTACGCGGTCCTCGGTGGCGGCAAACGCGTTCGCCCGCTGCTGTGCCATGCGGCAGGCGAGCTGACCGGTGCGACGGAGGCGGCCCGCAACGCCGCGGCGGCGGCGCTGGAGATGATCCACGTCTACTCGCTCGTGCATGACGACATGCCGTGCATGGACGACGATGCGCTGCGTCGCGGCAAGCCGACCGTGCACGTGCAGTACGACGAGCCGACGGCCCTGCTGGTCGGCGACGCGCTGCAGTCGCAGGCGTTCGTGGCGCTGACCGACGCCGATGCGCTGTCGCCGGTGCAGCAGGCGGCGCTCGTGCGCGAGCTGGCGCTCGCGAGCGGCTCGATCGGCATGGCCGGCGGGCAGGCGATCGACCTGGCGAGCGTCGGCCTGAAGCTGACGCGCGAGCAGCTCGAAACGATGCACCGGATGAAGACGGGCGCATTGCTGCGCGCGGCCGTGCGAATGGGCGCGCTGGCGGGCGAGACGCCTTCGGCGGAAACGATGGCTGCGCTGGACGTGTACGCGGGGGCCGTGGGTCTGGCCTTCCAGGTCGTCGACGACATTCTCGACGTCACGACCGATTCGGCGACACTCGGCAAGACGGCCGGCAAGGACGCGGCGAACGACAAGCCGACCTATGTATCGATCCTCGGTCTCGAGGCGTCGCGCGAGCTGGCAGCGCAGCTGCGCGCCGAAGCGCACGACGCGCTGAAACCGTTCGGCGCACGCGCACAGCGTCTCGCCGAACTTGCCGACCTGGTGGTGAACCGGGTCAGCTGACGCGAAAGCCCGCCGCCGCGCACACGCTACGGTGCGTGCAAAAGAATGCGGGCGCGTTTGATTTCCTACAATGGAACGACGATGTACGACTTGCTGAAAACCATCGACGACCCGGCGGATTTGCGCCGCCTCGATCGTCGCCAACTGCAACCGCTCGCGGATGAACTGCGCGCGTTCGTGCTCGACAGCGTGTCGAAGACGGGCGGCCATTTGTCGTCCAACCTCGGGACGGTCGAGCTGACGATCGCGTTGCACTACGTGTTCAACACGCCGAACGATCGCATCGTCTGGGACGTGGGTCACCAGACCTACCCGCACAAGATCCTGACGGGCCGCCGCGACCAGATGCATTCGCTGCGTCAGTACGACGGCATCTCGGGCTTCCCGCGCCGCAGCGAATCCCAATACGACACGTTCGGCACCGCGCACTCGAGCACGTCGATTTCCGCCGCGCTCGGCATGGCGATCGGCAGCCAGCTGAACGGCGACGACCGCTTCTCGATCGCCGTGATCGGCGACGGCGCGATGACGGCCGGCATGGCGTTCGAGGCGATGAACAACGCGGGCGTGTCGGAGGATGCGAAGCTGCTCGTGATCCTGAACGACAACGACATGTCGATCTCGCCGCCGGTCGGCGCGCTGAATCGCCATCTCGCCCGCCTGATGTCGGGCCGCTTCTACGCGGCCGCACGCGCGGGCGTCGAGCGTGTGCTGAGCGTCGCGCCGCCGGTGCTCGAACTCGCGCGCAAGCTCGAGGAGCACGCGAAGGGCATGGTCGTGCCGGCCACGCTGTTCGAGGAGTTCGGCTTCAACTACATCGGCCCGATCGACGGTCACGATCTCGATTCGCTGATCCCGACGCTGCAGAACATCCGCGAACTGCGCGGCCCGCAGTTCCTGCATGTGGTGACGAAGAAAGGCCAGGGCTACAAGCTCGCCGAAGCCGATCCCGTGCTCTATCACGGCCCCGGCAAGTTCAATCCGGCCGAAGGCATCAAGCCGTCGACCACGCCTGCGAAGAAGACGTACACGCAGGTGTTCGGCGAGTGGCTGTGCGACGAAGCCGAGCGCGATACGCGCGTGGTCGGCATCACGCCCGCGATGCGCGAAGGCTCGGGCATGGTCGAATTCGAGAAGCGCTTCAAGGATCGCTACTACGACGTCGGTATCGCCGAGCAGCACGCGGTGACGTTCGCGGGCGGTCTCGCGACCGAAGGGCTGAAGCCCGTCGTCGCGATCTACTCGACGTTCCTGCAGCGTGCGTACGACCAGCTGATCCACGACGTCGCGCTGCAGAACCTGCCGGTCGTGTTCGCGATCGATCGCGCGGGCCTCGTCGGCGCGGACGGCGCGACGCATGCGGGCGCGTACGATCTCGCGTTCATGCGCTGCATCCCGAACATGACGATCATGGCCGCATCCGACGAGAACGAATGCCGCCAGATGCTGCACACGGCGCTCCAGCAGCCGAACCCGACCGCGGTGCGCTATCCGCGCGGCGCGGGCACGGGCGTGGCGACGGTGAAGGAATTCACCGAGATCCCGCTCGGCAAGGGCGAAGTGCGTCGCCGCACGTCGCAGCCGGAAGGCAAGCGCGTCGCGATCCTCGCGTTCGGCACGATGGTCGCGCCGTCGCTCGCGGCGGCCGACGAACTCGACGCAACGGTCGCGAACATGCGCTTCGTGAAGCCGATCGATGCGGCGCTCGTGCGCGAGCTCGCCGAAACGCACGACTACGTCGTCACGGTCGAGGAAGGCTGCGTGATGGGCGGCGCGGGCTCGGCCTGCGTGGAAGCCCTGATGGAGAGTGGGGTTATCCGACCCGTACTACAATTGGGCCTCCCTGACCAGTTCATCGATCACGGCGACCCCGCGAAGCTGCTGTCGCAATGCGGCCTCGACGGCGCGGGCATCGCGAAATCGATTCGCGAACGCTTCCTGAACCCGGCGGCCGACGTCGCCGGTCAGGCGAAGCGCGTCGCATAAGCTGACGCCGCCTGCGGGCGGCGTCGGTGCGACTGGCGCAACCGGTCTACATTGATGCGGAAAACATGGGCCTGCGGGCCCATGTTGCTTTTCCGGCTGCCGCATGACGCGGCGTGCGCGTCGTCGAACGCGCGGCTTACAAGGATTGAACAAGATGAACCAGATGAATCCCGCCTTCGTGATGCCCGACGTGCAGAGCGCGGTGGATACCCGTCAGATTCCGATTCAGCGCGTGGGCGTGAAGGCGGTCCGGCATCCGTTGACGGTGTGTACCGAAAGCGGCGACGTGCAACCGACGGTCGGCGTCTGGAACCTCGATGTCCGTTTGCCGGCCGATCAGAAGGGCACGCACATGTCGCGCTTCGTCGCGCTGCTCGAAGAGAATCGTGCGCCGCTGACGGTCGAGCGTTTTCGCGCGATGCTCGCGTCGATGCTCGAAAAGCTCGAAGCCGAAGCCGGCCGCATCGAAGTCACGTTTCCGTATTTCGTCAACAAGACGGCGCCGGTGTCCGGCGTGCAAAGCCTGCTCGACTATGAAGTGACGCTCGCGGGCGAAAGCCGCAACGGCGATACGCGCCTGTTCCTGAAGGTGCTCGTGCCGGTAACGAGCCTGTGCCCGTGCTCGAAGAAGATCTCGCAATACGGTGCGCACAACCAGCGCTCGCACGTGACGATCGATGCGGAGCTGGCTGCCGATCTGCCGGTCGAGGCGCTGATCCGCATCGCGGAAGAAGAGGCGTCGTGCGAGCTGTGGGGGCTGCTGAAGCGTCCGGACGAGAAGTTCGTCACCGAGCGTGCATACGAGAACCCGAAGTTCGTCGAGGATCTCGTGCGCGATATCGCGCAGCGCCTCGATGCGGACGAGCGCGTGGCCGCTTACGTGCTCGAAGCCGAGAACTTCGAGTCGATCCACAATCACAGCGCGTATGCGTTGATCGAGCGCGACAAGCGGCTGGCTGCATAACGCCGCGGCGTCTTGTCGCACCCATGAGAAAGGCCGCTCGTTCGAGCGGCCTTCTGTTTTCCGGCTGACGGTGTCGCGTGGTGCGATTCAGCGTGCGAGCGACGCGAGATCCCAGCGCGGCTTCACCGTGAACGCGTAGTCGGCATTCGCCTGTTCCGGCCAGCGGCCGAGCCGCAGTGCGCCCGCGAGCGCGATCATCGCGCCGTTGTCGGTGCAGAGCGCGAGATCGGGGTAGTGCACGTCGAAGCCGCGCTTGGCCGCAGCCGCCGACAGTGCCGCGCGCAACTGGCGGTTCGCGCCGACGCCGCCCGCGACCACGAGGCGCTTGAGCTTCGTCTTCTTCAGCGCGGCGAGCGACTTCGCGACGAGCACGTCGACGGCCGCATCGACGAAGCCGCGCGCGAGGTCGGCCTTCGCGCGTTCGAGCGCTTCGCCTTCCAGCTTCGCCGCTTCGAATTTCTTCATCTGCGTGAGCACGGCCGTCTTCAGGCCGCTGAAGCTGAAGTCGAGATCGCCCGAGTGCAGCATCGGGCGCGGCAGCACGACCGCGCCCGGCGTGCCCGTTTCGGCCAGCTTCGATACTTCAGGGCCGCCCGGGTAGCCGAGGCCGATCAGTTTCGCCGTCTTGTCGAACGCCTCGCCGGCCGCGTCGTCGAGCGTTTCGCCGAGCGTCTCGTACACGCCGACGTCGGTCACGCGCATGAGTTGCGTGTGGCCGCCGGACACCAGCAGCGCGACGAACGGGAACGGCGGCGGCTCGTCGACCAGCAACGGCGACAGCAGGTGCCCTTCGAGGTGATGGATGCCGACGGTCGGCTTGTTCCATGCGAGCGCGAGCGCATTCGCGATGCTCGCGCCGACGAGCAGCGCGCCGGCGAGGCCGGGGCCTTGCGTGAATGCGATTGCGTCGATGTCGTCGCGGCGCGTGCCGCTTTGCGCCATCACTTCCTCGAGCAGCGGCAGCGCGCGCCGGATGTGGTCGCGCGACGCGAGCTCCGGCACGACGCCGCCGTAGTCGCGGTGCATCGCGATCTGCGAATGGAGCGCGTGCGCGAGCAGGCCGCGCTGCGTGTCGTAGAGCGCGAGGCCGGTTTCGTCGCAGGAGCTTTCGATGCCGAGAACGAGCATGGGTGAGGGCAGGACGCGCCGTTTCGGACGCGCCTCGGGTAGGTCAACGTAACCGGAAAGTATAGCAGGCGAGGGCGGGCCGCCGCTGGCGGCGGCCCGGGCCCGATGCCGGGCAGGTACAATCCGCGCCATGGAAACTTATGACATCGCCGTGATCGGCGCGGGCGCCGCCGGCATGATGAGCGCCGCGGTCGCCGGGCAGCTCGGCCGTCGCGTCGTGCTGATCGATCACGCGCCGCGGCTCGCCGAGAAAATCCGCATCTCGGGCGGCGGCCGCTGCAACTTCACGAACCTGTATGCCGGGCCCGACAACTACCTGTCGTCGAATCCGCATTTCGCGCGCTCGGCGCTGGCGCGCTATACGCCGCGCGACTTCCTCGGGCTGCTCAAGCGCCATCGCGTGACCTGGCACGAAAAACACAAGGGCCAGCTCTTTTGCGACCACGGCAGCGACGCGATCATCGACGTGCTGAAACACGAGTGCGACGCGGGCGGCATCGCATGGCGCCGGCCCGTCGTCGTCGACGCGGTGCGCCATGCGCCGTCCGACGGCTTCGTGCTCGATACGCAGCAGGCCGGGCCGATCGGCGCGCGCTGATCATTGCGACCGGCGGCCTGTCGATCCCGAAGATCGGCGCGACCGACTTCGGCTACCGGCTCGCGAAGCAGTTCGGTCACAAGCTCGTCGATACGCGGCCCGCGCTCGTGCCGCTGACGTTCGCGCCGCAGGACTGGGCGCCGTTCGCGCCGCTGTCTGGCGTGTCGCTCGAAGTGCGCGTATCGACCGGCGACAGGAAGCGCGGCGGCGAATTCGTCGAGGACCTGCTGCTGACCCATCGCGGCCTGTCCGGGCCCGGCATCCTGCAGATCTCGAGCTACTGGCAGCCCGGCGACCCGATTCGCATCGACCTGCTGCCGCAGCGCGACACGGTGGCCGACCTGCTCGAGGCGAAACGCACGTCGAAGCGCCAGATCGGTTCGCTGCTCGCCGACTGGGTGCCGGCGCGCCTCGCGCATGCGTGGCTCGACACGCATCGCGTCGCGGCCGACGCGCGGCTCGCCGATCTGCCCGACAAGACGCTGCGCCAGATCGGCGACGCGCTGTCGGGCTGGACGCTGACGCCGAACGGCACCGAAGGCTACAGGAAGGCCGAAGTGACGAAGGGCGGGGTCGACACGCGGGAGCTGTCGTCGGCGACGATGATGAGCGCGCGCGTGCCGGGGCTGTTCTTCGTCGGCGAGGCGGTGGACGTGACGGGCTGGCTCGGCGGGTACAACTTCCAGTGGGCGTGGGCGTCCGGCACGGCGGCCGGGCAGGCCGCGGCCGAGTATGCGCGCGGCGCCTGACGCGCCGGCCGGCGCCGTTCCGGCGGGGCCCGGCCCCGTGCCTTTGAGCAATCGCTCTGCTATACTCGGTAGTCTTTCCCTGCAAACCTTTATTCGTGTCGGATCATGACGATCATTCGCGTTAAAGAGAACGAGCCGTTCGAAGTTGCAATGCGTCGCTTCAAGCGCACGATCGAAAAGAACGGTCTGCTGACCGAGCTTCGTGCGCGCGAGTTTTACGAGAAGCCGACCGCGGAACGCAAACGCAAGAAGGCTGCTGCGGTGAAGCGTCATTACAAGCGTATCCGCAGCCAGACGTTGCCGAAGAAGCTGTACTGAACGATTGGGCGCCGCGCGGTTCACTGAGCGGCGCACCGGCGATTCCGTGCGATCGGGTGCGATCGCGCAGCCGATCAGGCGGCGAGTCGCCGATGCCGGATTCGAGCAACCCGCTTGAGACAATGTCCCAAGCGGGTTTTTGTGTTGACGCCCGTTTGCGGGCGTCGGATTCACGTTTCCATCCCGGGTGAAAGATGAGTTTGAAAGAGCAGATCAGCGAAGACATGAAGGCCGCGATGCGCGCGAAGGAAAGCGAGCGCCTGGCAACGATTCGCCTGCTGATGGCCGCGATCAAGCAGCGCGAGGTCGATGATCGGGTCACGCTCGACGACGCCGGCATCACGGCCGTGATCGACAAGATGATCAAGCAGCGCAAGGATTCGATCAGCCAGTTCCAGGCGGCCGGCCGCGACGATCTCGTCGCGAAGGAGCAGGCCGAGCTGACCGTGCTGGGCGGCTACATGCCCGCGCAACTGTCGGACGCCGAAGTGGCGGCCGAAGTCCAGGCGGCGGTCGCGCAAACGGGCGCGGCGGGCCCGCAGGACATGGGCAAGGTAATGGGCGTGCTGAAGGGCAAGCTCGCCGGCCGCGCCGACATGACGGCCGTTTCCGCGCAGGTCAAGGCCGCGCTCACGAAGTAAAACCCGTTCCCGGCGCGCCCAGCGATGCGTGCGCCGGGCGTCGTATCGTCCTTTTTCGCTCGATCCCACGGTGATTCCGCATTCGTTCCTGCAGGATTTGCTGAACCGCGTCGATATCGTCGACGTGGTGGGCCGGTACGTGCAGCTCAAGAAGGGCGGCGCCAACTTCATGGGGCTGTGCCCGTTCCATAACGAGAAGAGCCCGTCGTTTACCGTCAGCCCGACCAAGCAGTTCTATCACTGCTTCGGTTGCGGCGCGCACGGCACGGCGATCGGCTTCCTGATGGAGCACGCGGGGCTCACGTTCCCGGAAGCCGTGCAGGAACTCGCGCAATCCGTCGGGCTGACCGTGCCGCACGAGCCGTCGATGCGCGGCGGCGGTGGGGGCGGAGGCGGTGGCGGCGACTATCCGGCGCCCGTGTCGAAATCGGTGGCGACCGCGCTGTCCGACGCGATGACGGCGGCGTGCGACTACTACCGCAAGCAGTTGCGCGGCGCGACCGTCGCGATCCAGTATCTGAAGAACCGGGGCCTGACCGGCGAGATCGCCGCGCGCTTCGGTCTCGGCTATGCGCCGGACGGCTGGCAGAACCTCGAGGCCGCGTTCCCGGATTATCGCGACGAGTCGCTGGTCGAAGCGGGGCTCGTGATCGTCAGCGAGAAAACCGACGCGCAGGGCGTCGCGCGCCGCTACGACCGGTTCCGCGAGCGGATCATGTTCCCGATCCGCAACGTGAAGGGGCAGGTGATCGGTTTCGGCGGCCGCGTGCTCGGCAGCGGCGAACCGAAGTACCTGAACTCGCCGGAAACGCCGCTGTTCAACAAGGGCAGCGAGCTGTACGGGCTGTTCGAGGCGCGGCTCGCGATTCGCGAGCGCAAGTACGTGCTGGTCGTCGAAGGCTACATGGACGTCGTCGCGCTCGCGCAGCTCGGCTTTCCGAACGCGGTCGCGACGCTAGGCACCGCGTGCACGCCGATTCACGTGCAGAAGCTGCTGCGCCAGACCGACACGGTCATTTTCAGTTTCGACGGCGATTCGGCCGGGCGGCGCGCGGCCCGGCGCGCGCTCGAGGCCTGCCTGCCGCATGCTGGCGACAACCGGACGATCCGGTTCCTTTTTCTCCCGCCCGAGCACGATCCGGACAGCTATGTGCGCGAGTTCGGCGCGGATGCGTTCTCCGACCAGGTCGAACGCGCGATGCCGCTGTCGCAATTTCTGTTGAACGAAGCAATTGCCGGCAAGGCGCTCGATCAGCCGGAAGGCCGCGCGAAGGCGCTGTTCGATGCGAAGCCGCTGTTGCAGGCGCTGCCCGCGAATGCATTGCGCGCGCAGATCATGCACATGTTCGCCGACCGCCTCGATATCCCGTTCGAGGAAGTCGCGGGGCTGTCGGAAGTCGATACGCGCATCGCGGCGGCGCCGCGCCAGGCGCCCGCGCGCAGCGAGCGGCGACGCGTGACGGACAGCGAAAAGCGCGCGTTGCGCACGCTGGTGATGCATCCGCGCATCGCATCGCAGCTCGACGACGAACAGATCGCGACCCTGCGCGCGCTGCCGCGCATCGGCGAATTGTTCGCGGAAGTCGTCGATCATGCGCGTGCGCTGGGCGACGGCGCGGAGTTCCGGCTGCTGTCGGATGTCCTGAGGGCGTCCTCGAACGGGGCGACTTACGAGGAAATCTTCCGCGAAATTCTGGACTATGATGAAAACGTCCGCGATCTGCTGTTACAGAATCCGGAAGACGAGACGGTGCTCGAGCGGCAACGCGAGCAGGAGCGGATCGCGGGGGAGGAACTGCAGGCAGCGGTGCTCAAGATGCGTTATGACGCCTGCTGCGACCGGCTGGACAGGCTGGCGCGGCAATCCACCTTCACCCCCGAGGAGTTGGCCGAATTGACGGAATTGAACCAGCAGCGAACCGACATGAAGCGTCGGCTCGGGCTGTAGGCGGCCGGGGCGCTTAGAGAGGGCTCCCCAGCGTGCTATAATATAAGGTTTCCAGCGGTTTGTTTTCCAAGCAGAGGCGAGAATCGCGATGGCAAAGACGACAGGCGGAAAGAAAGCAACAGGCAAGGGCTCGACGGAGCCGACCAAGAAGGTCACAGCGGCCAAGTCTGCTTCTTCCACCAGGACAACGTCTTCAGCCACGTCAGCCCCTGCAGGAAAGAAAACCGCGGCCGGCACCGCTCAGGCTGCGCCGGCACCGGCAGCCAGAACACGGGCTGCCGCCAGACCCGACTCCGGGCCGGCCAAGCCGGCGGCGAAGCGGGCAAGTGCGAAAAGCGCAAGGGACACGACTGCCGCCGCGGACGAAACGGCAGTACGTACTACTCATGCACCCACGGTTCAACCGGCTGTCGTCCAGCAGCCGCGAGTCGATATAGCCGGTACGGCGAACTCCATGACCAAAAAGCTGAACGAAGTATCCGTCGAAGACGACGCAAATCAGAGCGACGAGCAGCCCGCAGCCGCGGCTGCACCGGGCAAGTCCAAGGTGCGTGATCGTCGCGCCAAGGAAAAGGCGCTGCTGAAGGAAGCGTTCGCGACGAGCACGCCGGGCACGGCCGAGGAGCTCGAAGAGCGCCGCGTGAAACTGCGCGCGCTGATCAAGCTCGGCAAGGAGCGCGGCTTCCTCACGTACGCCGAAATCAACGACCACCTGCCGGACAACTTCACCGAGACCGAAGCCCTCGAGGGCATCATCGGCACGTTCAACGACATGGGCGTGGCGGTTTACGAGCAGGCGCCGGACGCGGAAACGCTGCTCCTGAACGACAACGCGCCGGCCGCGTCGTCGGACGATGAAGTCGAGGAGGAAGCGGAAGTCGCGCTGTCCACCGTCGATTCGGAATTCGGCCGCACGACCGATCCGGTCCGGATGTACATGCGCGAGATGGGCACGGTCGAGCTGCTCACGCGCGAAGGCGAAATCGAGATCGCGAAGCGGATCGAGGACGGCCTGCGCCACATGGTGATGGCGATCTCCGCATGCCCGACGACGATCGCCGACATCCTCGCGATGGCCGAACGCGTCGCGAACGAAGAGATCCGCGTCGACGAGCTCGTCGACGGCCTGCTCGATCCGAACGCCGCGGATGCCGCCGATACGGACGGCTTCTCCGCGAAGGAAGCGGAAGCCATCGAGAACGAGGACGAGGAAGCCGAAGAGGAAGAGGAAGAAGAGGAAGAGGAGGAAGACGACGGTGCCGCGCAGGCATCGGCGAACGCCGCCCAACTCGAAGCCCTCAAGCGTGCGTCGCTCGAGAAGTTCTCGCAGATCAGCGAGTGGTTCGACAAGATGCGCCGCGCGTTCGAAAAGGAAGGCTACAAGTCGAAGGCCTACCTGAAGGCGCAGGAAACGATCCAGAGCGAGCTGATGACGATCCGCTTCACCGCGCGTACCGTCGAACGCCTGTGCGACACGCTGCGTGCGCAGGTGGACGAAGTGCGTCAGGTCGAGCGCCAGATCCTGCACATCGTCGTCGACAAGTGCGGCATGCCGCGCTCGGAATTCATCGCACGCTTCCCGGGCAACGAGACGGATCTCGACTGGGCCGAGAAGATCACCGCGGAAGGCCATCCGTACAGCGCGGTGCTGTCGCGTAACGTCCCGGCGATCCGCGAACAGCAGCAGCGTCTGCTCGACCTGCAGGCGCGCGTCGTGCTGCCGCTGAAGGACCTGAAGGAAACCAACCGTCAGATGGCGGCCGGCGAACTGAAGGCGCGCCAGGCGAAGCGCGAAATGACCGAGGCCAACCTGCGTCTCGTGATCTCGATCGCGAAGAAGTACACGAACCGCGGCCTGCAGTTCCTCGACCTGATCCAGGAAGGCAACATCGGCCTGATGAAGGCGGTGGACAAGTTCGAATACCGTCGCGGCTACAAGTTCTCGACCTATGCGACGTGGTGGATCCGTCAGGCCATCACGCGCTCGATCGCGGACCAGGCGCGCACGATCCGGATTCCGGTTCACATGATCGAAACGATCAACAAGATGAACCGCATCTCGCGGCAGATCCTGCAGGAAACCGGTCTCGAGCCGGATCCGGCCACGCTCGCCGAGAAGATGGAGATGCCGGAAGACAAGATCCGCAAGATCATGAAGATCGCGAAGGAGCCGATCTCGATGGAAACGCCGATCGGTGACGACGACGATTCCCATCTCGGCGACTTCATCGAGGACACCAACACGGTCGCGCCGGCGGATGCCGCGCTGCATGCCAGCATGCGCGACGTCGTGAAGGACGTGCTCGATTCGCTGACGCCGCGCGAGGCGAAGGTGCTGCGGATGCGTTTCGGTATCGAGATGAGCACCGATCACACGCTCGAGGAAGTCGGCAAGCAGTTCGACGTCACGCGCGAGCGGATCCGTCAGATCGAGGCCAAGGCGCTGCGCAAGCTGCGTCACCCGAGCCGTTCCGACAAGCTGAAGTCGTTCCTCGAAGGGAACTGATTTCCGGCGTTTCTCTTGCGAACGCCGCCGGTATCCGCATGATGCCGGTGGCGTTCGTTCCCTTTGTCGTCTTTGTTGTTACAATGCCGGCCCGGCTTCGTTGCCGGGGGGGGGCGTGTAGCACGCCGTGCTTCTCGTCTGGGCCCCTAGCTCATGCTTGGTTAGAGCAGCGAACTCATAATTCGTTGGTGCCGGGTTCGACTCCCGGGGGGCCCACCAGATTCCATGCCGCGCCGCGCTGTGTCGCGGTATGCCGAAAACCCGCGATCGCGTCATGCGCCGCGGGTTTTTCTTTGGGCGCACGCGCAGCAACAACGAAGCCCTGCCGCGCCGATGGCAATCGAAGTATGCTGTGGCGCGGCCGGCCTCGGCGCGATACTCGCGCACGTCGGGACCGCCGATCGATGCCGCCTCCATCCGGCGGCCAGAACAAACGGATTTCACCCGGGAGCGGGGACGGCGATCATGATCAGGCTGCGTTGGTGGGGTGCGATTCTGTCGTTGCTGATGCTTGCCGCGTGCGCAAGCCTGCCGCCGCAGGCCGATCGCGCGCCGACGCATGCGTACACCGATACCGACGATACGCGGCTGGGCGCCGCGTTTCAGCAGCAGGCCCGCACGCACCCGGGGCAGGACGCCTTTCATTTGCTGACCGATCCGGTCGATGCGCTGGACGCACGCGTGCTGCTTGCCGACCGCGCCGACCGCTCGCTGGACCTTCAATACTACATCTGGCACGACGACCTGACCGGCCACGAACTGGCCGACGCGGTCATTCGTGCGGCCGACCGCGGCGTGCGCGTGCGCGCGCTGCTCGACGATCTCGGCACCAACGCGGACGACCGCAAGCTGCTCGAGATCAGCGCGCATCCGAACATCGAGATCCGGCTGTTCAATCCGGTGGCTACGCGCCGGTTCAAGAAGATCGGCACCGTGTTCGAGTTCTCGCGCGTCAACCGGCGCATGCACAACAAGGCGATGATCGCGGACAACCAGGCGGCGATCGTCGGCGGCCGCAATATCGGCGATGAATACTTCGGCGCATCGTCGATGCTGGAGTTCGGCGATCTCGACGTCGTCGTTCACGGCCCGGTCGTGAAGGACATCTCGACCGAATTCGATACGTTCTGGAATTCGCCGTATGCGTATCCGATCGATACGCTCGTCGGACACGATGCGGCGCCGGGCGGCCTCGACCGCGAGCGCGAACGGTTGCGCGACTACCTGCGGGCCATGGAGGACAATCCATACGTGCTCGAGGCACGGCAGCGGCTCGACCGGATCGTTCACGGAGAGGGCACGGCGCTGTCGTGGGGGCATGCGACGGTGCTGTACGACGATCCGTCGAAGATCGCGCACCCGCCGAAGGACAGCGACGGGCACCTGATGCCGCAACTGCGTGCGCTCGCGTTGCAGCCCAGGCACGACCTGCTGATCGTGTCGCCGTATTTCGTGCCGGGCAAGGAGGGGATCGAGCGGCTGCGCGCGCTCACGGCGCGCGGCGTGCGCGTGACGGTGCTGACCAATTCGCTCGCGTCGACCGACGTGGCGGCCGTGCATGCCGGCTACCGGCGCTATCGAAGCGATCTGGTGAACGCCGGCGTGCGGCTCTACGAGCGCCGGCCATCGGGCGACAAGAGCATTTCGAAGCAGGTCATCATCGGCTCGTCGCGCGCGTCGCTGCATGCGAAGACCTACGTGTTCGATCACACGAGCATCTTCATCGGGTCGATGAATCTCGATCCGCGTTCGCTGAACCTCAATACGGAGATCGGTGTTTACTGCGAGAGCCCCGCGATTGCGTCGCAGGTGGCCAACGATCTGGAAGCGCGGCTCGACCAGATCGCGTGGCGTGTCGAGGCGAGCACCGACGCGGCCGGCAACGGGCGGCTCAAGTGGATTCAGACCGATGCGGACGGGAAGGTCACCGAGATCGATCACGAGCCGGAGGTATCTGCCGGGCGGCGGATGGAAGTCTGGTTCCTCGGGCTGTTTCCGATCGAATCGCAACTGTGAGCGACGCTCAGCGTCGCGCGCGGCGGTGCGGCTCGATGACGTTCGCGAACTGTGTCGCCGCTGTCTCGATCGTCGCGTCGTTCAGCCCCGAATAGCCGAGCACGAAGCCGTCGTAGCGGCGGCCGTCGCCGCGAGATCCGCGCAGAGAGGCATGCCGCCCGGGCTCTCCCGCACGCTCAGCGACGTACCGATCGGCAGAGGCGAGATGACGCGGCATGCAGACAACCCGCGCAGGCTTGGCAGCCTTCGCGGGTCGTCAGACGCGGTTGCGTACGATACGTCGCGCTTGCGCAACCGCAACGGTCAGCAGCGCGTCAACGCGCGAAATCCGACGTGCTCTGGATGAACGCGTTCAGCTTCGAGATGTTCACGCTGCCGAAGCCCGTCGTCGCATCCCAGCCGGCCTTTGCCTTGTAGCCGTAAGTGCCGCTGCCGTTGTTCCCGGACGTGACGTCGTGCAACAGCGCGGCGTTGGTCGGGAAGTACTTGTAGATGCTCGACGCGGGGAACCCGAGCGCATTGTTGTTGGCCGATTGCAGCCGCGCCCAGATGCCCGTGAAGATCGGCGCGGCGAGGCTCGTGCCGCCTTCGTTGTTCAGGTAGCCCGAACCCCACAGCGTGTCGGACGTCTGCCCGTTCACGACCAGAATCGCACCCGTGCGCAGGTCGGCGTCGAAGCCGACGTCGGGCAGCGCACGCTTGGTCGAGCCGGTGAGCGTCGACGACTGCCACGCCGGCGCGGCCTCGTACTTGCTGTACCCGCCGCCGGTCGACCACACGGTGCCCGACTGCCAGCTCGGATCGTTCCAGACGATTTCGCTGTTGTACGCATTGGTCGACGTATTCGTGAACAGCGTCGTGCCGCCGACCGCGATCACGTACGGCGACGTGGCCGGCTCGCTCACCGTGTAGGTCGAGCGCGACGGCTTGCCGCTCGCGCATTCGTACGCGCCGTGGTCGCCGGCGGAAACCGAGAAGGTTTGCCCTTGCGCGACCGCCTGCTTGAAGATGGTGTCGTCGGTCGCCTGCGAGCCCGTGCTGTACGCGGACGATTCGCACACGCCGAGCGACACGTTGATCACCTTCGCGACGTTGTCGGTCACGGCCTTGTTGTACGCGGCCGTGATCGCGGTGAGCGTCATCGACGGCGCGGTGTAGAACACGACCTGCTTCACGCTGCCGCCGGCCGTGCCGACGATCGACTGGCTGTCGAGGTTCCACTCGACGGTGCCGTCGGTGTCGGTGTACGAACTGCCGGCCGGGCCCGTCTTCACGATGCTGCTGCTGATCGTGCCGAGGCCGTTGTTCGCGGCGAACGTATTGAGGTCGCTCACCGTCTGCGACAGGTCGCCTTCGGAGATGATGCCGACGGTGGTCTGCGAGGCCGTCGGCGTGCCGTCGCCGCCGTAGATCGACGAGAATTCGGTCGGGTTGTGCGGGACCGCCGACGCGCCGGCCGGGATCGTCAGGTTGCTGGTGTTGCCTTGCGGCTTGCCGCCCGCACCCGTATGCATCAGCTCGACGTTCTGCAGGCCGAGTACCGCGCCGACGATGTTGCCGATCGCGTTCGGCACTTGCGCGGCGTCGGTGTTCGCATAGACGCTGCGGCCGTTGCGGGTGAAGCGCTTGAGCGTCGTGCGGAACGCGGACTGGACGGTTCCCGCGGTGCCGGATGCGGAGACGAGCAGCCGGTTGGGTGCGACCACGATGTTCACGAAGCCTGCCTTGCGCAGGTGGGCGACGACGGAGGCGACCTGCTGATCGGTCGGCGCATATTGCGCGGCGAATTGCGCAGGCGTGAGGAACTGCCGGTAGTGCGGCGAGCCGGGCGTATGCAGGTCCCGCAGGTACTGGTCGAGTTGAGCTTCGTTGCGCAGGTTTAGCCCGAGCACGATGTCCACCGATTCGCCGGGCGCCATGTCGATGGCAGAGGCGGCAGCGGCCGCCGTGCTCGCGGCGGGCGCGCCGGCCGTACCGGCTTCGTTCTGCTGCACGAGCGGCAGGAATCCCTTGGTGCGTGTTTCCGTCCAGCCGGCCGCGGGCGCGGCATGGGCGGTCGCCATGCCGAACGAAGCGGCTGCTGCGGCGGCGAACGCGAGTTTGACGATGCGAATGTGCTTGTGTTTCTTGTTTGCAACCTGATTCATTTGAATTACCCCTCCGGTTGAACATCGAACGGCACGAACAACGACGGTCGACAGCGGTGCGGGTCATGCACCGCCGCTTTCTGTCGCATGCGGGCGGATGGCACGGACGCGACAGGGCCTTTCACCCGATCCGGAAAGCGGTTTTTTCTCCGGGGGCGAAATACGGAAAACACGATGACGGGAAGGCTGCGCCGCGGGGCGGAGCAGTCGCGCCGGATTCGGCGCGGGCGGATTGCTAGAGCAACAGCTTCGTTGTCCTGCTCATTTGATTCGATCCTTCGGCCCGCTGCCGAATGGCAGCCGTCCAGTGAAATGCATCGGGATGCCGCGCGCGCCGGCGTGCGAACGAATCGTTCGGCGGCGCGTACTTCGGTGCAGCGGAAGCAAAAAAACGTGGAGCGGAATCGATTGCGTGGCGGGCAAACCGTCGGATTGCTTGCATCGGACGGTATCAAGAACGAAAGCGCGGTGTCAAACTTTTTTTGATTATATGAAATAAAATTAAACCGAATTAACCGCAATGGTTTTGAAAAGATCGGCGGCATTTTGTAATGTTCGAAACCCGCAACGCAGGTAATGCCGAATGCGATTCGCCGATCATTTCCGATGCGTGTTGAAACGGCCCGGGGTTAGACGGCCAATCGTCATCGAGGAAATGCTCGAATCGTCGCGGCCTGTCGTTCGGCCGCCTGAAGGTCGTCGACGAACCGGAACAGCGCGTCGACATGCTGAAGCAGCGCGTCGCGCGAGGGCGCATTCGTATCGGCGGCAAGCGCCTTGATCGTGTCGAGCCGGGTTGCGAGTTCGGCGAGCTGGGTGCGCGTGACGTGACTGCTGGTGGCGACGGTGGCCGTCGCATCGGATGGATTTGCCGGTTTCATTGAATGAGTGATCGCGTTGAAGTGCTCGATGAAGCGGGACAGGTCGGCCGAGCAGCCGTCGACGGAAACCGCGCGCGCCGACGGATCGCCGGCCACGATCCGGCCAACGGTGTCCGCCATCGCGTCGAGCGTCGCGAGCATGCGGCGGATCAGCCTGATCAGGTCGAACGCGGCGGCCAGCAGGCAGACGGACAGCGCCGCCGCGAGCACCACGTAAGTAAACGCATTGCGGAGCATCGCTTCGGCCGTCGCGTCGTGCGGCAATGCGGCCGGCGCATGCAATGCATGGACGAAGAACGCGACGGTGCAGGCGGGCAGCACGACGACGATCGCGGCGACGCCGATCGCCCGCCCGATTTGCCGGCCGGGCCGTGCCGGGAGCGTCACTGCACGCCCCGCAGCCGGTAGCCGACGCCGCGCATCACTTCGGGCATGCCTGGCGCGCCGGCCCGTTCGAGTTTCTTGCGCAGCCGGCAGATGTGGCTGTCGACCGTGCGCTCCAGCGCGCTCACGTCGGCCATGCACGCATCGAGCAGCTCGCCGCGCGTGAACACGCGGCTCGGCGATCTCGCCATGTGCGCGAGCAACCGGAACTCCGTCAGCGTCAGTGGGATCGGCACCTCGGCGCCCGCCGTGCGCACGCGGGCCAGATAGCTGTCGGTATCGATCTCCAGGTCGCCGACGCGCAGCATGCGCGTGGTGGGCGGCGCGGCCGACCGGCGCAGGATCGCGCGCAATCGCGCGACGACCTCGGCCGGGTTGAACGGCTTGACGATGTAGTCGTCGGCGCCGGCGTGCAGCGCCTGCAGCCGGTCGAGGTCGCGGTCGAACGCGGTGACGACGACGACGGGCGTATTGTCGCGCCGTCGCAGCTCGGCGAGCACGTCCCAGCCGTTTTTCCGCGGCATCTTCACGTCGAGCAGGATCAGGTCGGGCTTCAGGCGCGGTTGCATGTCGAGCGCCGCTTGCCCGTCGGCGACGCGGTAGGTGCGAAAGCCGTCGTGCTTCAGGTACGCATCGAGGATGTCCGAGATGTCGGGCTCGTCTTCTGCAATGAGTATCAGGGAATTCGTCATGGAGTGTGCCGTGCGATGGCGAACAGTCGGGGCGGCCCGTCGCCGGGCCGGGGCGCGCCGTTCCGCCACGCTGCCGCGCGGGCGGAACGGCGCCGTTCGTTCAGTTCTGCGCCACGCGCTTCGACGGTGCGACGTCCTGATCCGTCAGGCCGCCGCCGAGCGCCTTGTACAGCGCAACGGCATTGCTCAGTTCGCTGCGGCGCAGGTCGAGCAGCGCTTGCCGTGCCGCATAGAGTTGCCGCTGCGAATCGAGCAACTCCAGCCGTCCCTCGACGCCCGCGCGATAGCGCAGGGTCGACAGGTCGGTGCGGCGTTCGGCCGAACCGACCACGCGGGTCTGCGCTTCGATCTGGCGGCCGAAGGTTTCGCGTCCGGCGATGCCGTCGACCACTTCGCGGAACGCGGCCTGAATCGCGCGTTCGTATTCGGCGACCGCACCGGACTTGCGCACTTCCGCGAGGCGCAGCTCGGCACGCAGCCGGCCGCCCTGGAAGATCGGTACCGTGACCTGCGGCGCGAAGCTCCACACGCGCTGGCCGCCGTCGAACAGGCTGCCCATCGCGGGGCTGAGGAAGCCGATCGACGACGTCAGCGACAGGCGCGGGAAGAACGCGGCGCGCGCGGCGCCGATGTCCGCATTCGCGGCGACGAGGTTTTGTTCGGCCTGCTGGATATCCGGGCGACGAAACAGCAGCTCCGACGGCAGGCCGGCCGGCAGTTGCGTCATCACCGGTTGCTGCTGAAGCGGCAGCGGCTCGGGCAGATCCTTCGGCAGCTCGGCGCCGACCAGTAGGCGCAGCGCATTGCGCGCCTGCTCGACGGCGCGCGTGCGCGCCTCGAGATCGGCCGTCGCGCTCGCGACCTGGCCTTCGGCCTGCGCGATGTCGACGCCGCTCGCCTGATGCGCGTCCTTCAGGCGGCGCGCGAGATCGAGCGACTGCCGCCAGTCGGCGAGCGTGCGCTCGGACAACTGGCGTTGCTCGTGCGCGAGGCGTTCCGCGAAGTACGCGTCGGCCACGCCGCCGACGAGCGAGATCTGCACCGCACGGCGGCCGTGATCGGTCGCGACGTAGCGCGCGAACGCGGCATCCGACTGCGACTTCACGCGGCCGAACAGGTCGATCTCGAACGCGCTGATGCCGACGTTCACGCCGTACTGGTTCTGCGTCGTGCCGAACAGCGGCGGATTCGACTGCGTGTCGTCCGACGTACGCTGACGCGTGAAGTTCGCGCCCGCGCCGATCGACGGCAGGCGCGCGGCGCGCTGGATGCCGTACTGCGCTTCCGCGGCCTCGACGTTCAGCGCGGCCACGCGCAGGTCGCGGTTGTTGTCGAGCGCGAGCTCGATCAGGCGCTGCAGGCGGCGATCGCCGAACATCGTGCGCCAGCCCAGATCGGCGGCGTTCGCGTCGAGATCGGCGGCAGCGGCGGCGGTGTAGGCCGTCGGCACCGGCATCGCGGGTTTGACCAGCGTCGGCGCGAGCGAGCAGGCCGACAGCGCGAGGATGAGGGGAAGAACAAGCAATCGCATGGCATCAACCTTCCTGTTCGCGAGTCGGGGTAGCCGGCTGCTTGCGGGACGCCCGCCATGCGCCGATGCGCTCCTGGATGCTCATCACGAACACAAAGAAAACAGGGACGAAGAAAATGGCCAGCACCGTGGCGGTCACCATGCCGCCGAACACGCCGGTGCCGATCGCGTGCTGCGTTTCGGCGCTGGCGCCGGTCGCGATCATCAGCGGCACGACGCCGAGGCCGAACGCGAGCGAGGTCATCAGGATCGGGCGCAGGCGCAGCTTCGACGCCTGCACGGCCGCCTCGATCAAGCCCTTGCCTTCCTCGCGCAACTGCTTCGCGAACTCGACGATCAG
The DNA here is from genome assembly GCF_020419985.1 of Burkholderia sp. AU32262. Taxonomy (NCBI): domain Bacteria; kingdom Pseudomonadati; phylum Pseudomonadota; class Betaproteobacteria; order Burkholderiales; family Burkholderiaceae; genus Burkholderia; species Burkholderia sp. AU32262. The sequence continues at coordinate 60,605 of NZ_JAIZRS010000009.1, read as the reverse complement.
GATCGCGTTCTTCGCGGACAGGCCGATCACGGTGATCATCCCCACCTTGAAGAACACGTCGTTCGGCAAGCCGCGCAGCAGCACCGCGCCGATCGCGCCGATCAGGCCGAGCGGCACCACGAGCATCACCGACAGCGGAATCGACCAGCTTTCGTACAGCGCGGCGAGCACCAGGAACACGACGATCATCGACAGCACCATCAGCATCGGCGCCTGCGACGCCGACTGGCGTTCCTGCAGCGACTGGCCGGTCCACTCGACCGCGAAGCCCGGCGGCAGTTGCGCGGCGAGCCGCTCCATCTCGGCCATCGCCGCGCCGCTCGATTGGCCCGGGGCGGCGTTGCCCGAAATCCGCGCGGACGGGTAGCCCTTGAAGCGCACCATCTGCAGCGGCGTGTCGGTCCACACCGGGCGCACCACTTCCGACAGCGGCACCATGCCGCCGGCCGCGTTGCGCACGTACAGCTTCATCACGTTGTCGATCTGCATGCGTGCCGGTGCGTCGGCCTGGATGATCACCTGCTGCATGCGGCCCGCGTTCGGGAAATCGTTCACGTAGGTCGAACCCATCGCGGTCGACAGCGTGTCGCTGAGCGTCGTGAACGACACGCCGAGCGCCTGCGCCTTCGCGCGGTCGATCTCGAGGCGGATGCTCGTGCCGGCCGGCAGGCTGTCCGGGTACACGCCGGTCACGACCTTGCTTTGCGCGGCGAGTTCGAGCAGCTTCGCTTCGGCCGCCTTGAGCGCCGCCGTGCCCTGGTTGGCGCGGTCTTCCAGGCGCATCGAGAAGCCCGAGCTGTTGCCGAGTTCGTCGATCGCGGGCGGCAGCAGGCTCATCACCGTGCCTTCGGTCACGCCGGCCATCGCCTGTTGCGCGAGCATGCCTTCCTCGAGGGTCGATGTGCCGCCGCGGTTTTTCCAGTCCTTCATCACGGACCAGTTGATCGCCGCGTTCGGCCCTTGTCCCGAGAAACCGTAGCCGATCACGGAAATGCTCGACTGGATTGCCGGACGCGAGGCAAGATGTTTTTCGAGCGTGTTGACCACGTCATGCGTGCGCTCGGCGGTAGCGTCCGCGGGCAGCAGGAAGCTGGTGATGAAGTAGCCCTGATCCTCGTCCGGCAGGAACGACGACGGCAGGCTGCGAAAGCCGAACACCAGCGCACCCGCGATCGCGACGAACACCAGCATCACGCGGCCGGTGCGGCCGACCAGGCGGCCGACGCGCGTCTCGTACCATTTCGTCAGGCGATCGAAGCGACGGTTGAACCAGCCGAAGAAGCCGCGCTTCTCGTGATGGCCCGGTGCGAGCGGCTTGAGCATCGTCGCGCACAGGGCCGGCGTGAGCGTCAGCGCGAGCAGCGCGGAGAACAGGATCGACACGGCCATCGACAGCGTGAACTGCTTGTAGATCACGCCGACCGAGCCGCTCGCCATCGCCATCGGCAGGAACACCGCGGTCAGCACCAGCGTGATGCCGACGATCGCGCCGGTGATTTCCTTCATCGCCTTCGACGTCGCGTCCTTCGGCGACAGCCCTTCCTCGGCCATCAGGCGCTCGACGTTCTCGACGACGACGATCGCATCGTCGACGATGATGCCGATCGCGAGCACCATGCCGAACATCGTCAGCACGTTGATCGAGAAGCCGGCCAGCAGCATCACCGCAAAGGTGCCGAGCATCGCGACGGGCGCGACGATGGCCGGGATCAGCGTATAGCGCACGTTCTGCAGGAACAGGTACATCACGAGGAACACGAGCACCATCGCCTCGAACAGCGTGGCCAGCACTTTCTCGATCGAGATCTTCACGAACGGCGACGTGTCGAGCGGGATCGAGTAGCGCATGCCCGACGGCATCGACTTGCCCAGTTCGGCCATGCGCGTGCGGATCGCGTCAGCCGTCTTCACGGCATTGGCGCCCGGTGCGAGCTGCACGCCGGCGAGGGTGGCCGGCTTGTTGTTCTCGCGGCTCACGAACATGTAGTTCTGCGAGCCGAGTTCGACGCGCGCGACGTCGCCGAGCACGACCTTCGAGCCGTCCGCGTTCGCGCGCAGCACGACCTTCGCGAATTCTTCCGGCGTCGTGAGCTGACCCTGCGCGGTGAGCGGCACGGTCACGCGCTGGCCCGGCAGCGCGGGCAGCGCACCGAGGCTGCCCGGCGCGATCTGCACGTTCTGCTGGCCGATCGCGGTCGTCAGGTCGTTCATCGACAGGCCGAAATTGATCAGCTTCTGCGGATCGACCCAGATGCGCATCGCACGCTCGGAGCCGAACTGCAGCACGCGCCCGACGCCGTCGATGCGCCGCAGCCCCTCGGACACGCTGCGCGCCATGTAGTCGGCGAGCGCGCCTTCGTCGAAGCGGCCGTTGTCGGAGCGCAGGCCGATCAGCATCAGGAAGCCGGACGACGCGGATTCGACGATCAGCCCGTTCTGGCGCACGGCGGCAGGTAGGCGCGGCTCGATCGACTTGATCTTGTTCTGCACGTCGACCTGCGCCAGCGCCGGATCGGTGCCGGGCTTGAACGTCACGGTGATCTGCGCCGAGCCGGACGTATCGGCCGACGATTCGAAATACAGCAGGTTCTTGACGCCGGACAGTTCGCGCTCGATGAGGCTCAGTACGCCGTCGTTCATCGTCTGCGGCGTGGCGCCCGGGTAGTTCGCGGTGATCGTGACGGACGGCGGCGCGACCGACGGGTAGCGCGCGACCGGCAGTTGCGGGATCGCGATCACCCCCATCAGGATGATGAAGAGGGCGATCACCCACGCAAACACCGGGCGGCGGATGAAGAATTCAGCCATGGCTGGAGGCTCCTCGTGACTCAGTGCGCGGACGCGGCGGCGGCCGCGTCAGGCGACTTCCAGTCGGTCGCGGCGGCCGGCGCGCCATCGGTCAGGCGTTCCATGCCCTCGACGACGATCTTCTGGCCGGCCTGCAGGCCCGACTTGATGCGGTAGTGGCGGTTCGTGAGCTCGCCGATTTCGACGGCCTTCAGACGCGCGTGCCCTTTCGCGTCGAGCACCCACACCTGCGGCTTGCCGCCGGCGCGCACGACGGCCTGTTGCGGCACCATCACCGCGTTGGCGTAGTGCGCGCGCGGAATGCGGGCACGCACGTACATGCCCGGCAGCAGTTGGCGTTTCGGGTTGTCGACCAGCACGCGCAGCAGCACGTCGCCGGTGCCCGGATCGACGTTGACGCCCGAGAACAGCATGCGGCCCTTTACGTCGTAACGCGTGTCGTCGTCGCGCAGTACGTCGACCGGCAGGCCGTTGCCGTCCGACGCTTGCGGCTGCGACGCGAGCGCGCCGCGCAGCGCTTCGAGCGACGCGGCCGGCTGGCGCACGTCCACATAGACCTGGTCGATTTGCTGGATGCGCGCCATCGGCTGACTGTCGCCGCTCGACACCAGCGCACCTTCCGTCACGAGCGCCTGGTCGATGCGGCCGGCGATCGGCGCTTCCACGGTCGCGAATTTCAGATCGAGCTGGCGGCGCGCGAGCGTCGCGCGGGCCTGCGCGACGTCGGCCGCGGCCTGGTCGCGTTGCGATACGGCGTCGTCGTACACCTGGCGGCTGATCGCATCGGCTTCGACGAGCGGCTTGAAGCGCGCGGTCTGGACCTTCGCGCGTTCGAGCGCGGCCTGCGCCCGCAGCAGCGAGGCGGCGGCCGTATCCATCTCGGCCTTGAACGGCGCCGGATTGATCTGGAACAGCGGCTGGCCCTGGCGTACTTCGGTGCCCTGCTCGAACAGCCGGCGTTGCACGATGCCGCTCACCTGCGGCCGGATCTCGGCCACCCGCACGGCCGCGACGCGGCCGGGCAGATCTTCGGTCACGTCGACGCGCGTGGCGGCCACCGCCATGGCCGCCACCGGGGTGGCCGGCGCGGCGGCCTGCTGTTCGGACGGCCCGCAACCGGCCAGCATCGCCGCCACCAGCACACATACGGCGCCGTGGCAGCATCGGTTCTGATTGTTCATAACGACTCCAGGAAGCGCAGGCAGCCCACTGCCTGCTTTGACGGGGCGGAGTGTGCTTGGAGTAGTTGGCGGCTTTTATGCGGAAAGATGGAGATTCGATGGAGGCGGCGAAAGGCGCCGAAAAGCAGGGAGTGAGCCGAAGCGGAATGCTCGGACGAACGGGATGCCGCGCGGTGTCATGCGCGTGATGTTTCGACTCGATGCGGGCGTCGGCTCGCGCCGGTATTTAAAGATCGAGCCGGCAGGGCCGCCGGGCGAACCGCCCGACGACGCGGCGCCGGCGTCGCGCGATGGCGAAGCGGGCGGGGGGGCAGAGAATGGGGCGCGCCATTTGACGCGCCGTCGCGCTACGGTCTGGCGCCGGCTTCCCGCAGCGCGTCCGCGGCGTACGTGTTGTCGTGCGTCAGCGCGAGCTGAAGCAGCGACTGGCCGCGCCGGTCGACATGGTTCGGATTTGCGCCACGCGCGACGAGCAGCGGAATCAGCTCGAAGCGGTTGAACAGTGTCGCGAAGCCCAACGCGGTTTCGCCGGCGCCGTTGGTCTGGTCGATCGGGCAGCGTGTGTCGATCAGGCGCCGTGCGATGTCGCGCTCGTTCCTGAAGAGCGCGCCCATCAGTGCGGTGTTGCCGTGACGATCGCCGACGCACGCGTCGGCACCGGCCGACAACAGGTAGTCGAGCGCCGCGGGCTGGCCGTCGTACGACGCGAGGATCACGGCCGTATAGCCGTGGCTGTCGGTCGCGTCGACCGGATAGCCGGCCTCGTGCAACGCGCGCAGGATATCGACGCGGCCGACGCGCGCGGCGTCGAACCAGTCGTCGTCATAGCGACGCAGCGCGGCGGGATCGGCCTTGCCGTACGCCGGCTGGTCGGGCAGGTGCGTGCAGCCGGCGAGTGCGGCGAGCGCGAGCGCCGCCGCGGCCGCGCGGATCGCATGGGGGAAGCGTTCGGATCGCATGAGGAAGTCCTGATGAGGTGGCCGGGCCGACGTGCGCGGCGCAATCGCGCACGTCGGCAGCGACCGGCGTCGCGGGATCAGTTGTCGCTCAGCTTCGCCGCGAGCGACTGCACCTGCTGGACGTTCGCGTGAACGGCCTGGGCGAGGCGCGTACCGTAGTCGGCGTCGGCCTTGTAGAAGTACGAGAGCATCGCGTACTGGTTCTGCGCGTTCTTCACCTGGCCGAGGTCGCCGGACAGCGCGGTGACGAGGTCGTCCTTGTCCTGCTGCGACAGGCTGCGGTAGTACTCGCCGGCCTGACGGAACGGCAGCTTCTTGCGGATCGCTTCCTGCTGCGTCGTGCCGCTGAGCGCCATGCGGACCGACTTGTACTGCGGATCCTGCGCGAGCTCGTTCAGCGTCGACGGTTCGTAGTTCACCTCGCCCTTGCGGTCGCCGGCATTCATCGTGCCGTCCTGGTTGTTGTTGACCACCGGCACGACGGGGCGGTTGATCGGCAGATCCATGTAGTTCGCGTCGAGCCGGTACATCTGCGTGTCGGCGTACGCGAACAGGCGATCCTGCAGCATCCGGTCCTCGGACGGCTCGATGCCGGGCACGAGCCGCGACGGCGCGAACGCGGATTCCTCGGTCGACTGGAAGTAGTTGTCGGGCACGCGGTTGAGCGTCATCGTGCCGATCTTGCGTTCAGGCACGCCGGTCCACACCTTCGTGTCGTCGAGCGCGTCGAAATCGAAGCGGTTCAGGTCCTTCGGCGTGAGCACCTGGACGTACAGGTCCCACTTCGGGAAATCACCCTGTTTCAGCGCGCCGTACAGATCGTTCGTCATCATGTTCCAGTCGCGGCCGATCGACGCGGCGATTTCTTGCGGGCGCAGGCCGTGCACGCCTTGCTGGCTCTTCCAGTGGAACTTCACGTAGTGCACGTCGCCTTGCGCATTGACGAACTTGAACGCATGCACCGCGAAGCCGTCCATGCGGCGATACGAATCGGGCATGCCCTCGTCCGTGTACAGCCGCGTCAGCATGTGGGTCGCTTCGGGCGTGTGCGCGAAGAAGTCGAACGCGAGGTTCGGATCCTGCACGCCGGTCACGGCGCTCGGCTTGTTCGCGTGCACGAAGTCCGGGAACTTGATGCCGTCGCGAATGAAGAACACCGGCCAGTTGATGCCGACCATGTCCCAGTTGCCCTGCTGCGTATAGAACTTCACCGCGAAGCCGCGCGGGTCGCGCGCCTGCTCGGGCGAGCCGCGATAGCCCATCACGGTGGAGAAGCGCACGAACACCGGCGTGCGGGTGCCCGGCGTGAAGACTTTCGCTTTCGTCAGGTCGGAGATGTCGGCGCTCGGCACGAACTCGCCGAATGCGCCCGTGCCGCGTGCATGCACGACGCGTTCCGGAATGCGTTCGCGATCGAAGCGCTGCAGTTTCTCGATGAGCGCGGAGTCCTGCAGCAGCACCGGGCCGGCGGGGCCGGCCGTCTGCGAATTCTGGTTGTCGCCGACGGGTGCGCCGGTGTCGCGCGTGAGTTCGGCGGCGTACGGGGAAGCGGAGAGTGCCACGCAGATTGCGGCGACTGCGTGCCGCAGCACGCGATGGGAAGACGAGGACATGACGATGGAACTCCTTGATCCGATCGGTGGTGGGGAAGCCGACTGAATTAGAAGAGATCGTCAGACGATTGGCTAATTGATATTCGATATGTCATCGATAGCCGTGGGCACGATGCGGCGCGAACCGTTCGTTGCGCACGAAACGAAGCAGTATTGTTGCGCGCGCAATGAGTTGTTGCCGAATTGTTTCGATGAGCATGATGCATCGGTCGTGCATGATTTGCGGCGGCGCCGTCAACCGGCGCCTGTTTGCCATCCGAGCCCGAGACTCTTCTGCACCGACACGTAGTCCTTGATCAGTTCGGCTTGCCCGGCGATCACGTTCTGCTGCGCGGCTAGCGCTTCGCGTTGCGTATCGAGCAGGTCGATCATCGACGCGACGCCCGCGCGATAGCGCTGGTCCATCAGCGCGCGCGAATGCACGGCCGACGTCTGCACCTTCGTCAACGCGACCACATGTTCGCGCTGATGCCCGTAACGCTGCAGCGCGGTGTTGGCATCCTGTAATGCATCGAGCACGGCTTTCTGATAATTCGCTTCCGCTTCGTCGCGCGATGCTTCGGCCGCACGTACCGCGCCGCGCGTGCGTCCGAAGTCGAGAATGTTCCATTGCAAGTACGGCGCGCCGACCCACGTGAAATTCTGCTTGCGCAACAGGTGGCCGGGGTCGGTCGCGCTGAAGCCGAGATCGCCGAGCAGCGTCACCTTCGGGAAGTAGTCGGCCACATGCTCGCCGATCTGCGCATTGCTCGACGCGAGCCGGCGTTCGGCCGCGCGAATGTCGGGGCGCTGTTTCAGCAGCGTGGCCGGATCGCCGATCGCGACGCTGCCGGGCAGCGTCGGCAATGCCGCGTCCGGCGTCGACAGCGCGGCGTCGAGCGCGCCCGGCGCGCGGCCCGTCAGGATCGCGAGCCGGTCGAGCGATTCGGTCACCTGGGCATCGAGCGGGATCAGCGAGGCGCGCGTGTTCTCGACCTGCGTCGTCAGGCGCTCGATGTCCGCATCGGCCGCGACGCCGCGCGCGCGGCGCTGCTGCGTGAGTTCGAGCATCTGCTGCTGCAATTGCGCGGTGCGCCGCGACAACGCAAGCCGTTGCTGCTGGTCGCGCAGGTCGACGTAAGCATTCGCGACTTCGGCCGCGATCGACACCTGCGTGTCGGCAAGATCGGCATCGACCGCTTCGGCTTGTGCGGATGCGGCTTCGATCGTGCGGCGCGTGCCACCGAACAGATCGATTTCCCAGGTCGCGTCGAAGCCCGCCGAATAGAGTTGCAGCGGCCCCGAGCCGCCGAGCGACGGCGACGTGCCGCCCGACTGGCCCGAGTCGTTCGACGGTAGCAGCGAGCCGAGCGCGCCGACGTCCGGTTCGCGCATGCGGATGGCCGCGACGGTGGCCGACGATTTCGGCATTCGCGCGGCGCGCTGTTGCGAGAGCTGCGCGCGTGCCGCGCGCAAGCGCGCCTGCGCCGCGTGCAGATCGGGGTTGTAGACGAGCGCGGCGACGATCAGTTCGTCGAGCTGGCGGTCGTTCAGCGCGTGCCACCACGCGCTCGGCGCGGGCGCGGCGGTGTCGATGCCGGTGGCCGGTGCGCGCACGAAGGTCGGCGCATCCGGTGCGGCGGGCGCGCCGCGGTAGTCGGGGCCGACCGTGCAGCCGGCGAGCAGGCACGCGGCCGCGCACAGGGTGAGCGCGGGGCGGCGGGGCAGGGTGAAGGGTTTCATCGCGTAAGACGGGTCAATGGCCGGACGACATCGGTTGCGGGCCGCGCGGCGTGCGCAGCAGCAGCGCGAGCGGCACGCAGGCGAGCAGCGCGAGGCCGAGCAGATAGAAGGTTTCGGAATAGGTCATTACGACGGCCTGGATCTGGATCTGCTGCGCCAGTTGGCCGAGCGCGCGCATGTTCGAATACGCGAGATCGCCGGTGTGCGCGAACCAGTTGGCCGCATAGGCCGACAGGCGATCCTGCCCGATCAGCGAGTTCGCGCTCACCGATTCGCGCAGCGCGGCCGTATGGAAGGTCGTGCGCCGATCGATCACGGTGCCGATGATCGCGAGCCCGATCGAGCCGCCGAGGTTGCGCGCCATGTTGTAGAGCCCGGCCGCATCGCCTGAATCCTCGCGCGCGACGGCAGCCATCGACGCCTGGTTGAGCGGCATCATCGCGAGCATCTGCGCGAGGCCGCGGATCAGTTGCGACCACACGAAATCGTGGCCGACGCTCTGCGCGGTCAGGCTGATGTCGAGCATGCAGCTCAGGCAGAACAGCAGCAGCCCCGCGATCACGAGGATGCGGAAATCGACCTTGCCGAGCAGGCGCGGCAGGATCGGCATCACGAGAAAGGCCGGCAGCCCCGACAGCAGCATGATCGCGCCGGCCTGTTCCGCGTTGTAGCCGGCGACGATCGCGAGGAACTGCGGCAGCAGGTAGGACACGCCGTACAGCCCGGCGCCGACCGCGGACACGATCACGATCACGCTCGCGTAGCGCGGGTTGCGCATCAGCGACAGCCGCATGATCGGCCGCTTCGCGAAGCGCTGCGACAGCGCGATCAGGATCATCCCGACGAACGACACGACGCTCAGCGTGACGATCATCTGCGATTCGAACCAGCGCTCGCGCTGGCCTTCCTCGAGCACGACGGTCAGCGAGCTCAGGCCGATCGCGAGGCCGAAGATGCCGAGCCAGTCCGCGTTGAAGAATGCGCTCCATTGCGGGCGGTCCGACGGCAGCCCGAACACCAGCAGCGCCATCAGCAGCAGGCACACGGGCAGGTTCAGGAAGAAACACCAGCTCCAGTTCACGTTTTCCGCGAGCCAGCCGCCGAGCACCGGGCCGAACAGCGGCCCGAGCAGCACGATCAGGCCGAACAGCGTCATCCCGACCGGCAACTGCGACAGCGGCAATCGCGTGCGGATGATCGTCTGCGCGGTCGGGATCAGCGCGCCGCCGGTGAAGCCCTGGCCGATCCGGCCGGCGATCATCATCGGCAGCGAATGCGACCAGCCGCACATCATCGAGAACGCGATGAACAGCGCGGAGTTCGTCAGCAGGAAATTGCGCAGCCCGAACACGCGCGTGAGCCACGCGGCGAGCGGGATCATCACGATTTCCGACATCAGGTAGCCGGTCGAGATCCACGTGCCTTCGGTGCCGGTCGCGCCGATTTCGCCCTGGATCTGCGGCAGCGCGGAGTTCGTGATCGAGATGTCGAGCGTCGCCATCAGCGCGCCGAGCGCGCCGGCCGCAACCGCGATCCAGTCGGTCACGCTCGCGCGGCCCTCGTGCGGCGGCATGGGTATCGTGGCGGACGTATCAGCCATGATGCGTCTCGTCGCGGGCCGAGCGCGTATCGACGTCGACCGTCACCGACAGCCCGGGCAACAGCATGCGCTGCGCGCGGGCATCCGCGGCGAGACGGATGCGCACCGGCACGCGCTGGACGATCTTCGTGAAGTTGCCGGTCGCGTTCTCGGGCGGCAGCAGCGCGAACTGCGCGCCGGTGCCGGGCGCGAAGCTGTCGACGACGCCGGACAGCGGGCCGTCCGGCAGCGCGTCGACATGCAGCTCGACGGGCTGGCCGATGCGCATGTTGCCGATCTGCGTTTCCTTGAAGTTCGCGACGAGATAGATCGAGTCGACCGGCACGACGGTCAGCAGACGCGTGCCGGGCTGCACGTATTGACCGACGCGCACCGTGCGATCGCCGACACGGCCTGCGAGCGTGCTGCGCACGATCGTGTTGTCGAGGTCGAGTTGCGCCTGTGCGGCGCTGGCCTGCGCGGCCTCGAGCTGCGCGCGCGCCTGCTGGAGCTGTGCGGTGAACGACGCGATCTGCGTGCGGGCGGCGGCGATCGACGCGTTGTTCGCGGCGAGCGTCGCCGCCGCCTGGTCGCGCGTGCTTTTCAGGTCGGCCACGCGTTCGTGCGTCTCGGCGCCGGTCGCCGCGAGCGGCGCGTAGCGCGTGTACTCGTCGCTTGCGTGCTGCGCGTTGATGCTCGACACCTTCGCCTGCGCTTCGGCCTGCTCGAGATTCGCGCGCTGCTGGCTGATGTCGGCTTCGGCGCGCGCGATATCGGCGCGGCGGGCGTCGACGGTAGCGAGCGCCTGCGCGAGCGCGACCTGATACTGGCGCACGTCGAGCCGCACGAGCGGATCGCCGGCTTTCACGGGCTGGTTGTCGCGTACATAGACGTCGGTCACGTAGCCGGCGACCTTCGGCGCGGCGGTCATGCTGTCCGCTTGCAGGTACGCGTCGTTGGTGCTCTCGATGAAGCGGCCGACCGTCCACCAGCGGCCGAGCCAGACCGCGCCGCCGACGGCCGCGAGCACGGCGACCGCGAGCAGGATGCGCCGCCTTCTCCCGCCGTTTCCGTTGCGGGGCGTTGTTCCGTTTTCCTGACGATCTGCTTTCTGTGGCGGGTCTTGTGGCGTCGACATGCTGGGTCCAATTTATTCCAAGTGGAAGAATTATTCCAGTTGATAAAATTGTGTCAAGTAGAATGTCGATCGATCGAATGACGAGGAAGGCATGAACGAAGCGAAGAAGCTGCGCCGCACGTCGGCGGGCGGCTACGCGCGCGGCGACGAAACGCGTCAGCGGATCATCGAGGCGGCGCTCGAACTGTTCGGCGAACGCGGGTTCGCGGGCGCGTCGACGCGCGAGATCGCCGCGAGGGCGGGCGTGAACGCGCCGGCGCTCCAGTACTACTTCGAGAACAAGGAAGGCGTGTACCGCGCGTGCGTCGAGACGATCGCCGAGCACGGCTGGGCGGTGTTCGCGCCGGCGGTCGGCCATGCGCGGGCGATGCTCGACACGGACGCGAGCGTCGACGAGCTGATCGAAGCGTTCGTCGGGCTGCTGCGCGCGCTGTCGGACCGGATGTTCACCGCACCGAAGACGATGAACCAGCGGATGTTCTTCGCGCGCGAGCAGGGCGGCCAGGAGCCGGCGAGCGCGAGCGAAATCCTGATGAAGCGCTTGCGCAAGCCGCTCAACGACGTGAGCGCCGAGCTGATCGGCCGCATCTCCGGCCGGCCTGTCGACGATCCCGTCACGCGATTGCGCGCGCTCAGCCTGTTCGGGCAGATCACGGTGTTTCACATCGCGCAGCGTTCGGCGCTGCAGTTGCTCGAATGGGACGCATTCGAGGGCGAGCGTGCGGCGCTGGTAACCGACACGATTGCCGAGCAGACGCGCGTGCTGCTCGAGCAATGGCATGCGCAGCGCGATGCGGGTGCCGCTGCCCCGGCAACCGCTGCGAAGCGCGGGCAGCGTGCCGCGGCGAAACCACGTGCCGCGAAGCCGGGGGCGGTACCCCCCGCCGCGAAAAGCACGGCGCGCGTGAAGAAGCCTGCCGCGCGTTGAGCGCGGCCGGTCGCCGGCCCCGGGCGAGCGCGATCAGCCCGGCTTGCGCTCCGCTCCGTCGGGCGACGGCGGCCGGGCTGCCGATTCGGCGGCATTCCGCGTATCGGGGCGCGCGTCGTTCTCATCGTTGCCGGCAGGCCGCGATCCATCCGCATAGGCTACGACGCTGCGCTGCGGATTGGCGATCCGGATCCCGCGTTCGCGGAACGTTTCCGCGATCCGCCGGTTGAATTCGCGCTGCACGCTCCAGCGTGCCGAGTCCGTACATTGCATCTGCCCGGCCAGCGCGAGCGCCGCGCCATCGACCTGATCGATACCCCAGTAGCTGAAATCCGACAGGATGCCGTCGTGGTATTTCGGATCGTCGCGCAACGCGGCGCCGATTTCCTTCAGCGTCGCGATCGCCCGGTCGATGTCCTCGCCGTACGCGATGCTGACCTTGACGGCCGCGTTGCCGAGCCCGCGATTCGTGTTGTTGACGGTCGTCACCGAGCTGAACGGGATCGTGTACAGCGACCCGTCGCCGGCGCGCAGCCGCACGGTGCGGATCGACAGGTATTCGACCGTGCCCGATACGCCGGCGAGCGTGACCCAGTCGCCGACCTGCATCGCGTTTTCCATCAGCAGGAAGATCCCGGTGATGAAATCCTGCACGAGCTTCTGCGAGCCGAACCCGAGCGCGACGCCGAAGATGCTGGCGCCGGCCAGCAGCGGGCCGACGTTTACGCCGAGTTCACTGAGGCCCGTCAGCACGACGACGAGCGCGATCATCACGAACAGCAGCGAGCGCAGCATCGGCAGCAGCGTGCGCAGCCGCGCCGCGCGCACCAGGTTGCCCTCGCGCGTCCAGCGTTGCAGGCGGCGCTCGATCGCGATGTTGGCCGCTTCCCACACGACGAGCGCGACGATTGCCGCGATCGCGATCGTCACCAGCGCGGACGCGAGGCGGTGGCCGATCGTGCCCGTCTCGAACGCGCGGAAGATCGGCACGCCCCAGATCTGCAGCAGCAGTACGACGGTCACGATGCCGATCGCGCCCGACACGATCTGGCGCAGCAGCGGGTAGTAGCGGTACGCGTGCAGATGAACGAGCGTGCGGTCGTCCTCGCGGCGCTGGAACAGCCGCGCGAGCGCGCCGAACACGACGATCGACACCATTCGCATCACGATCATCACGGCGATCGAGCGGCCCCCGAGCGCGATCAGCACGCGGTAGCCGTTGTGGACGTCGAGCGCCCACACGAACCACAGCGCCATCACGATGAAGACCGAGACAGGCGCCCACGCGTCCGCGAGCGCGTTGGCGACGACGGTGAAGGTCGGCCGATCCGCGCCGGCGGCGCGGATGCGTGCCGCCACCGGCCGGCGGCACTGCAGGATCAGTACCGAGATCATCACGTGCCCGACGAGCGCGACGGCCTTCAGCAGCGCGACATGGCCGGCTTCGGTCAGGCCGAAGTTGGCCGCGATCTCGACGGCCGCCGTGCACGCGCCGACCACGATCACGATCCGCGCGATCGAGCGTTGCGCGAAATCGGCCCATGCGTCGCTGATATGCAGCAGCCGCAACTGCCGCGCATCGGGCTGGAAGAACAGCCGGCTGACGATGGTGACGAGCCGGCAGATCACGTAGATGTCGATCAATGCTTCGAGCGCGGATTCGATCGGCGTGTCCGCTTCATCGAGCAACGACATCGTCAGGCTCGCGACGCCGACGAACACGAGCAGCGGCACCGCGCGCAGCGCGAGACTCACGAGCGCGCGCGGCATCCGGTGCAGCAGCGTGGTGTGTCGGCGTGCGTGGCCTCGGCTTTGCGAGGACGGAGGGGCGGTGTCTGCCGTGCCTGCGGTTGCGGTGTCGGGCGCGGTGGACGTATCGGGCGGCGGCGTGTTGCCCTCGTCCGACGCGGCGGAATCGGACGCCGCGCGGCGCGCGGCCAATGCAGCCAGCGCGCGTCGCAGCAGCCGCTTCGCGAGCCATTCGACGAAGAGCGCGGGCACGAGCACCGCGAGGAGGATCACGAGCGTGTGAGTGAGGTCCGCGCGCTGGTCGGCGCGCACGAGCCTGTCGTGCCACCAGCTTCCCACCGACCCGATATCGAGCAGCGAGCGCAGCGATTCCTGCAGTGCATTGCCGATCTGGACGGCCCAGCGCGATCCCTGGCGAACGAGCATCGATGCGAGCCCGTTCGACGTGAGCGCCGCCGGCGCTGCAGCAGCCGATGCGCCGCTGGCAGGCGCGGCGCTTGCCGGCACGGCGGGCGCGCTCAACGCGCCGACGGCCGCGATGGCGCGCAGCGTCGTTTCGACCTGTGCGCGCTCGCGCGGGTTCTCGAGCACATTCAATGCCTGCCGCGCCTGCTGCGGCGTCAGTGCGGGCTCGGCGCCGGAGGCGGCCGACGCGGCGGCCGGAGCGGGCGCGGCCGCGTGGGCGGCCGAGACGACGGCGGCGAGCAGCCAGCCGAGGAGAAGATGTCGCATGGAGTGGAGAGGCGGGTGCGTATCGTCACGCGGCCCGCCGGGCTGAACGATGGACGGAAGTTAACATGATTGCGACCGGGAGCGAATAGTTCCGTCGCAGACTATTCGGATCGGGTATGAGCGGGGCTGTGCGGGCGCTGGCGGTGCATGTCCGCAAGCCATGTACCTGATACCTGATGCAGGCTGCCGCCGTCCGGCATCGGCGGGAACGTCCCGCTTTCCCGATCGCAGGGGGGCCGCCTGTAACGCGTGTCTTTCGATGCCGGCTCGCGATGCGTTGCCCGGCGAGCGTTCGTCCGGCCGCGACCCACGCTCGCATCGCGTCATCTGAATTTGGATTCCTGATGAATCACGCTTGCTCGTCGTGAAATACCGGCAGGACATGTTCGGCGATTTCTTCGATGACATCGCGCACGGGCCGGTCCGATCCGAGGTTCAGCGTGACATGGTGCGTACCTGCCGCACGCATGTCCCGCAGGATATCGACCAATGCGCGGCGCCCGGTTGCATAACCGAGCGGCAGCGCGGTGGCGGGCGTATCCGGACGGGCGGCGAGGTCGAGCCGCATCGCGACGCCGAACGCGCGAAATGCCGGCGAGGCGAGCCGGTCGACCGCCGTGCGCCACATCGAATAGCGGGCGCGCTGCGTTTCCGGATCGCGGTGATACGTCATCCAGCCGATCGAATGCCGTGCGATCCAGTCCACGCTCTGTCCGCCCGAGCCGACCGCAAGCATCGGCACCGCGTCGGCGCTGCGCGGCAGCAGCGTGAATTCGGGCGCATCGGGCGGCGCTTCGTCCGGCCGCACGCGCGACGGCACGCCGAGTGCGGCCGCGACGACGTCCCAGTGCGCGCGATAGCGGTCGCGCCGCGTTTCCGCGTCGACGCCGAACGCCGCATATTCGGGCGGCCGGTCGCCGGAGCCGAGCCCGAGGATGAAGCGCCCGCCCGACAGCGTCGCGACCGACAGCGCGCCTTTGGCGATATGCAGCGGATGACGCAGCGGCAGCACGATCGCGCCGCTGGCGAGCGCGATCCGGCGGGTGCGTGCCGCGAGCGCGCCGAGCAGCACCCACGGGTCGAGGTGGCCGACCGGGTCGGGATAATCCGCGCTATTCAGCGGCACGTCGCGAATCCACAGCGCGCGAAAGCCGAGCGAATCGGCCCGCGCCGCGAGTTCGAGCTGTTCGTTGAAGTCCGCGACGACGCGGCCGCTGCGCAGGAGCGGAAGCGTGAGGCCGATCGACAGCCGCCCGGCCGAAAACACGGGATGCGCGACGTCGGGGTGGGCGGCAGCAAGTGCGGTCATGGCGGGTCCTTGGAGGCGAGGCGGCGGGAACGCGCGGCGTTCCCTATGGAAAGAGACTCTAGCGTGTTTGCGCGACGGACGAGCGGGACGGCCAAGCTCGCGCTATCCGGCCCGCGGGGGGCGTGCCGCGCGGCGCCAAACGTCGGGCGATCTCAAGGCGATCGTAAGGTGATCGACCGCCCGGCTCGGAGGCCGCACGACGACGCCCGGCGGGCCCGGCGATGCGTTTCAGTTTCGAAACGTTCGCGCTTTCTGGCGGGGTGCGATGCTTGTTCGCGGTCTTGCAGGCGCCCGCGAGGCCTTGCGGCATGAAGCATGGTGCGCTCCTTGCATGGTTGTATGTGCCGTGAGCGCGATCGCGGGCGCAGTCGATCCCGGCAATCGCTTCAGTGGGTCGGATGTATCGGAGACGGGGACAAGAGAATGAAAAAAGACCGAAACGCAACGAATCGTGTTGCAAACATGAATCGCCGACCTGCCAGGGTAGTCGCTTCGCCGTTGATGACGGCGACGTGAACGAGCGGCTTTCCGTTTCATCCGGGCAATCTGGTTCGTTCTGAACGACGGCGCGCATACGTGACGCACGAGGCCGACCAGTGCCGCTCGGCCGTCGACGATGAACAGCGACGCAGGCGGATGGCCGCAGCCTGGATCCCGGAATCGTCATGCCATGGCGCCACGCACGTCGTCGCGCGGCGAATCCATTTGCACGCCGGGCATCGTGTCGGCGTGACGAGCCAGCCGAACAGGATCGAATCGGGAAAGCCGGTGACGCGCCGATGTGCGCGGCAGCGCGGAACACGAAGTCCGGGGAACGTCCGTCAATCGCGGTACGACGGGCGTCGCAACATTGTGCTGTCAGTTGATCCACTACCCCGATGGATCAATTGTTGAAGCGCCCGTCGCCGAGCGGCGATGGGCGTCTTTTTGCGGGTTTTTCGTGCCCCGGCTTACCGCGGCGGCGGCCCACCCGATCGCGCGGCGTTCTGTATCATGTGCTGGCATGCGTGGCCAGCCCGTGCGGGCGTACGGCCTGCCGGCACGACCGATCACGTTGCCAACATGAACGATAAAGCCTTGCCCGATTCCTCCCTCGCCGACGTCGATCCGGCCGCGCTCGATGCGCTGCACACGTTCGTCGAGCGTCATCCGCGCCTGCTCGTGCTGACCGGCGCGGGCATCAGCACCGATTCCGGCATTCCCGGCTACCGCGACCGCAACGGCCAATGGATGCGCTCGCCGCCGATCCAGCTCCAGGAATTCCTCGGCTCCGATGCCGTGCGGCGCCGCTACTGGGCGCGCAGCATGATCGGCTGGCCGGTCGTCGGGCGCGCGCGGCCGAACGGGTCGCATGTCGCGCTGGCGCGGCTCGGCGGCGCGGGCCGGATCGAGCGCCTCGTCACGCAGAACGTCGACGGCCTGCATCAGCGCGCGGGCAGCGACGACGTGATCGAGCTGCACGGCGGCATCAACGGCGTGACCTGCCTCGACTGCGGCGCGCATCACGCACGCGCGACGATCCAGGCCGTGCTCGAAGCCGACAATCCGGATCTGCTAGGCGCGCAGGCCGAGCCGGCCGCGGACGGCGACGCGCATCTCGAATGGGCCGCGCTCGATACGTTCCGCATCCCGGCGTGCCCCGCGTGCGGCGGGCTGCTGAAGCCGGCGGTGGTGTTCTTCGGCGAGAACGTGCCGCGCGAGCGCGTGGCGCTGGCGTCGCAGGCGCTCGATGCGGCCGACGCGCTGCTCGTCGTCGGCTCGTCGCTGATGGTGTATTCCGGCTACCGCTTCTGCGTGTGGGCGCAGGCGCAGCACAAGCCGGTTGCCGCGCTCAATCTCGGCCATACGCGCGCGGACCCGATGCTGACGTTGAAGGTCGAGGCGCACTGCGCCCCCGCGCTCGACGCGCTCGTGGCGCGGCTGGGGCTCGGAAGCAACAGCCACACGACGGAGCATGCATCGTGACGGGCGCCGCTTCCTCGCCCGATCCGTCCGCGCGGCTGTCGGCGCCGGCGGCCGAACGCAATCGCGGGCCGATCCTCGACGTGCTGCGCCGCGTGCTGCCGGCGAGCGGCAGCGTGCTCGAAATCGCGAGCGGCACCGGGCAGCACGTCGTTCACTTCGCGCAGGCGTTGACGGGCCTGCACTGGCAGCCGAGCGATCCCGACGCGCAGGCGCGGCGCTCGATCGCGGCGTGGATCGCGCACACGGGCCTCGCGAACGTCGCCGGCCCGCTGGCGTTCGACGTGCGCGACACGCCGTGGCCGGTCGCGGCGCTCGACGCGATCGTCTGCATCAACATGATCCACATCTCGCCGTGGGCCTGTACGGAAGCGCTGTTCGCGGGCGCGTCGCGCGTGCTGAGGCCGGGCGGCGTGCTGTTCCTGTACGGCCCGTACCGTCGCGAAGGCCGCCATACGGCGCCGTCGAACGCGGCCTTCGACCAGCAGTTGCGCGGCCGCGACCCGTCGTGGGGCGTGCGCGATCTCGAGACGGTGGTCGCGCTCGGGCTCGATCGCGGGCTCGACTGCCGCGAGGTCGTCGAGATGCCGGCGAACAACCTGAGCGTCGTGTTCCGGCGCCTGCCGCACGCGGAGCAATGACACGCAAGCGCGCAGCGCCGCCGGGTTTCCTCTATCCTTTCGCCTGTGCGCGCGGCCCGGCTCGGGTCGCGCCCCGTTTTTTCCGGAGAATTGACTAATGGGCAAACAAGCAATCGGTGTGATCGGGCTCGCGGTGATGGGCCGCAATCTCGCACTCAATATCGAGAGCCGCGGTTACGCGGTATCGGTGTACAACCGCAGCCGCGAGAAAACCGACGAACTGATCGCCGAATTCCCCGGCCGCAATCTGGTGCCGACCTATACGCTCGAAGAGTTCGTCGCGTCGCTCGAAACGCCGCGCCGGATCCTGATGATGGTGAAGGCCGGGGAAGCGACCGATGCGACGATCGCATCGCTCAAGCCGCTGCTCGAGAAGGGCGACGTGCTGATCGACGGCGGCAACACGCACTTCACCGACACGATCCGCCGCAACCAGGAACTCGCGCAGTCGGGCCTGCATTTCATCGGCACCGGCGTGTCGGGCGGCGAAGAGGGCGCGCTGCGCGGCCCGTCGATCATGCCCGGCGGCCAGCGCGACGCGTACGACCTCGTCGAGCCGATCCTCAAGCAGATCGCCGCGAAGGCGCCGTCGGACGGCGAGCCGTGCGTCGCGTACATGGGCCCGGACGGCGCGGGCCACTACGTGAAGATGGTGCACAACGGCATCGAATACGGCGACATGCAGCTGATCGCCGAGAGCTACTCGGTGCTGAAGGACGTCGCGGGCCTGACCAACGACGAACTCGGCGCCGTGTACACCGAATGGAACCAGGGCGAGCTCGACAGCTACCTGATCGAGATCACGTCGAAGATCTTCGGGAAGAAGGACGAAGAGACCGGCAAGCACCTCGTCGACGTGATCCTCGATCGCGCCGCGCAGAAGGGCACGGGCAAGTGGACGAGCCAGAACGCGCTGGATCTCGGCGTGCCGCTGCCGCTCATCACCGAGTCGGTGTTCGCGCGCGTGCTGTCGTCGCTGAAGACCGAGCGCGTCGCGGCCAGCAAGATCCTGTCGGGCCCGGCCGCCGCGCCGTTCGACGGCGATCGTGCCGCGTTCGTCGAAGCGGTGCGCCGCGCGCTGTATCTGAGCAAGGTGATCTCGTACGCGCAGGGCTTCGCGCAGTTGCGCACGGCGTCGGAACAATACGGCTGGAACCTCGACCTCGGGACGATCGCGAAGATCTTCCGCGCGGGCTGCATCATCCGCGCGCGCTTCCTGCAGAAGATCACCGACGCCTATGCGAAGGATCCGGCGCTCGCGAACCTGCTGCTCGACCCGTATTTCAAGGACATCGCCGCGAACTACCAGACGGCGCTGCGCGACGTCGTGGTGGCCGCGGTGAAGGCTGGCGTGCCGGTTCCCGCCTTCGCATCGGCGGTCGCGTATTTCGACAGCTATCGTTCCGAGCGGCTGCCGGCGAACCTCGTGCAGGCGCAGCGCGACTTCTTCGGCGCGCACACGTTCGAGCGCACCGACAAGCCGGGCAGCTTCCACGCGAACTGGTCGTAACCGGCTTGCGGCGGCATTGTTGCGAAAATCTATTCTTTGAATAGGGTTTCTCTATCCCGGATGCTGACATTGTTGGCTCCGGGGAAACAGTGTTTTCGCTCTTTCATGGTTTTCCCTAGGTGCTGTCGGGACTAAACTCTGTTCCATCGCTGCAGACATGGTGTGTGCGGCGGAGCAAAAAAATCCCGGAGGTAATCATGAAATCGCTGATCGCAACGTTCGCTGCTGCTGCTGTCCTCGCCGTTCCCGCCGTCTCGTTCGCCCAACAAAACGCGCCCGTCACCCGTGCCCAGGTGAAGGCCGAGCTGGTCCAGCTGCAACAGGCCGGCTACAAGCTGGGCAGCGACCGGACGAACTACCCGGAAGGCATCCAGGCTGCTGAAGCCCGCGTGAACCCGCAACAGAACGTCGCCGCGGCCGACACGACCGGCTACGGTGCGCAACCGGCCGCTGGCCAGGAATCGGGCGCGCCGGCTCCGGCCAAGACCGGCTGGCAAGTCAAGCGCGTCTCGGACGGCGCACCGGTCTACAAGGGTCGTTAATGGTACGGCCGCGCTGGCGACCGCATCCGACCCTCTGTCGTACAAAAGCCCGTCGTACCGCATAGCGGTACGGCGGGCTTTTTCATTGGCGGCGCGCGATGCGCGGCCGTTCAGTGCAGCGGGCGCCTGCCGCGCCCGATATCGCGGAACAGCGCTTCGGCCGGTTCCAGTACCTGCAGCCACGTTTCGTCGTAACCGCTCAGCGTATCGAGCGCGTCGCGCAGCCGCTCGATCGCGAGGACCGGCAGCTCGACGCTGTGGCGCGTGGCGCCGGTCAAATGCGTGACGCTCGCCAACTGGACGAGCGCATCGGCCGCTTCGGCGACGTCGGTCGCGAACAACAGGTGCCGGTTGAGCAATTCGACCAGACCGCTGGAACCGGCGAAATCGTCGGCGTCGAGCTGCACGGAGAGAAACGTCGCGTTGTTCATTGTCATCCTCGTCGTTGTCGTTGGATTCGCGCTGCGCATCACCGAGTATAGGCGGGGATCGAAGCGGACAATATGACGGCGCCGAGACGGCGGGCAAGGGCGGCCGCGCCAGCGGAAAAACCCCAAACCGCCCGCCGGCACGGCCCGCAGGCGACCGGCGCCCCCCGTGCGACGCCGCAGGATTGTTTCCGGGTCGGGCAACTGTGGGGGCGTTGACCGCGACAAATGGTATCTTTGCCGATCGGGACGACGCGAAAAAGGGGCCGGTGAGCTCATTCGCGTCGACGTTCCGCTGTGGAAACTGACGGCCGCGCAAGCGGTCGGATACTGATTGATCCGGCCGTTCGGCCGGACATCGTGCGTCGCGCGCCGGAGGGCGGTGGGCGGCGCAACGACGCAAATCCGGGAGGACCCTTGAGAGAAACTATTCCCATCCACGACGCGCTCACGCGCTGGCTGCCGCAGGCGGCGCTCGTTGCCGCGGCCATCGCGCTGACGGGCTGCACGATGACACCGTGGACCGACAACTGGCAGCCCGCCCGCCAGCCGGCGTCCACGTCGGCGGCGACGCCGGGCGTGATCGCCGGCTATTACCGCGTGAACCCGGGCGATACGCTGGCGGGCATCGCGAGCGCCTACGGGCAGCGCGTGCAGGACGTCGCCAGTTGGAACCACATGGCGCCCACCGATGCCGTGTCGCCCGGCCAGGTGCTGCGGGTCGCGCCGCCGCCGGCTGCGACCTCGTACGGGCAGCCGCCCGCGTCGGCCGCCCAGCCGGGCTCGCTCGCATGGCCGGCCACGGGTGTCGTCGCGACGCCGTTCTCGGCCGGCAAGACGCGCGGCGTCGTGATCGCCGCATCCGGGCCCGACCGTTCGGTGCGGGCCGCGGCGAACGGGCGCGTGGTGTACGCCGGCTCCGGCGTCCAGGCGTACGGTCCGCTCGTGATCCTGAAGCACGACAACGGGCTCATCACGGCCTACGGGCACAACGGCAAGCTGCTCGTCAACGAAGGCGACGCGGTGCGCCAGGGGCAGCCGGTCGCCGAAATGGGCACCGACGCGAGCGGTCGTTCGACGTTCGAGTTCGAAGTCCGCCAGAACGGCAAGGTCGTCGATCCGATGAACTTCCTGCCGCGCAACGGCCGCTGATCGCCGGCATCGCCACGTGTGCGCCGGGCGGCGCACACGTTCCCGCTTCTTTCCTCTTTTCCGTCTTCATCCTTCCTTAAGCGTCGCGCTGCCAGACTGTCTCGCATGATTCCCGAGCCAGCAAATGCCCAGCGCGAGCGCCGCCGCGCCGAGCGCGATCATCGAACACTGGATCGCGACCGGCAGGTACCCGTGCGGCCGCGGATCGACGAACGGATACGGATACCAGTCCTCCACCGCGCCGCGCACGAGCGTATAGCCGAGATAGACGACCGGAAAGCCGAGCCACGCGAACGCACTGCGGCGCGGAATCGGCGAGCGCGGTTCGACATACAGCCAGTCGCACAGCACCACGAGCGGCACGATCCGGTGCAGCACCCAGTTGTTGAACGCCGGCGTGACGTGGCGGAGCGCATCGAGCCGCGCGAGCAGCAGCTCGTAGACGATCGCGGTGATCAGCACGTACAGCACCGCCGCGCCGCGCATCGATTCGTAGCGGGCGGAGCCGGGGCGCGCGATGCGCGACAGCCCCGCGGCCAGCATCGCGGCCGCGTAGAGGCTGCTCAGTTGCGTGAAGTAGCTGAGGTAGTTGCCGAGATGAAAGTCCGGCAGGCGCCAGTAGTCGGCGACGCTGTGCAGCGTGGTGGACACCGCGAGCAACGCGGCGATCAGCCGGTAGGCCGCAACGAAGAACGCCTTGCTCATGATGCCCGCGCGCCGTCGCACCAAAGCTTCATCGTGCCACAGCCGCCCGGGCGCGCGATGCGGATTTTCCATAGGGCGGCCATTGTGCGGCGCGCGTCGACGATAGATCGGATATTTGACCGCGTCGTGCAAAGCCGGACGCCCGTGCGGCTACAATCGTCACAGCTTTGCCGGGCGCAGGCCGGTGGCCCGCACCTCTCCCCGAATACGACACGAGACGAAGCATGAAAAACATCCTCGCGAAACAGACGCGCTACAGCTCGCCCGCGATCTTCTTCCACTGGGCCGTCTTCCTGCTGGTCGCGCTCGCCTATCTGGCCATCGAGATCCGCGGACCGAAGGGCAGCGACAGCCGCGCGTTCTGGATGAACGTGCATGTGACGGCCGGTACGTGCGTCCTCGTGCTGTCGGTGCTGCGCGTGCTGTGGCGCGTCGTCAGCCGCGTGCCGGAACCGGTTGCGCAGGCGGCGCTGCTGCGCTGGCTGTCGAAGCTCGCGCATTTCGCGCTTTATGCGTTCATCATCGCGCAGCCGCTGCTCGGCATCATGACGATCAACATGGGCGGCAAGCCGGTGTCGCTCGACTGGCTCGGCGTGTCGTTTACGCTGTTCGGCCCCGACAAGGCGCTGCGGCCGACGATCAAGGAAGCGCACGAGCTGATCGGCAACGCGTTCTACTTCGTGATCGGTCTGCATGCGCTGGCCGCGCTCTATCATCACTTCATCCGGCGCGACGACGTGTTGCGGCGCATGGCGCCCTGATCATCCGCCGCCGGCGCGCACCGCATGCGGGGGGCGCATGGTTGTGTTGACAACCATGCGCCCCCGGTTCGTTTACGGTCGTCCGCACTGGTCATCACGTTGAACATTCTGTAACATCTCGGCTGTTTTTACGTTCCGCTTACGCGTCGCCGTCCATGCTGTACCGACATCGTCACCTGACTGCCTGGCTTGGCCTGCTCGCGATCTGGATCGCGATCGCGGCGCCGCTGGTGTCGCAGTGGCGTATCGCGCAGGCGGCCACGCCCGAGGCGATCGTCTGCAGTACCGAGCATGGTGCGCATCGTTCATCCGGTGCGGGCGGCGTGCACGATCATGCGCTGCATCTCGACGCGTGCGGCTACTGCGCTTTCTTCGCGCATAGCCCGGCGATCGGCGCGCCTGCCGCCGCATCGGTCGAATCCATTCCCGTCGTTTCCGTTGCCGCCGCCGCGTCGCCTGCCGTCGCGGCGCGCGGCGACCGCTATCCGCGCGCCTATCCGCGCGCGCCGCCCGAGCGCGCCTGACGCGTTTCTTTCCGTTCCTATCACCGCCGATATCCGTGCGGCCCGCCAAGGCCGCGTGGAGGGCGTCACTCGGGCTTTCGATCATGACCCATTCCCGGTTGCGTGCGCCGCAGGCGCCCCGCAATGCCAGTGCGCGGCCTCTGCCGCGCATGCTGAAATTTACCGTTCCCGCGCTGGCCGCCGGCGCGCTCGCCGCGAGCACCGCCGCGGCCGAAACCGTGCATGCTGCCGGTGCGGCGACGGCCGACGCGGCCGCGCTGTTGCCGCCCGTCGAAGTCGTCGCGTCGCCGCTGTCGACGCCGCTCGTCGTCACGGATCCGAAGGCGCCGCGCCAGCCGCTGCCCGCCAGCGACGGCGCCGATTACCTGAAGACGATCCCCGGCTTCACGTCGATCCGCAGCGGCGGCACGAACGGCGACCCCGTGCTGCGCGGGATGTTCGGATCGCGGCTGAACATCCTGGCGAACGGGATGCCGACGCTCGGCGCGTGCCCGAACCGGATGGATGCGCCGACGTCGTACATCGCACCGGAAAGCTATGACAAGGTCACCGTCGTGAAGGGGCCGCAGACCGTGCTGTACGGTCCGGGCGCGTCGGCCGGCACCGTGCTGTTCGAGCGCGTGACGCCGCGTTTCGAGCGCCCCGGCATGCGCTTCGACGGCAGCCTTGTCGGCGGATCGTTCGGCCGCAACGACCAGAACGTCGACCTGAGCGCCGGCACGCCGGACGTCTATGGCCGCGTGACCGCGAACCACGCGCATTCGCAGGACTACCACGACGGCAACGGCAACACCGTGCCGTCGCAGTGGGACAAGTGGAACGCCGATGCGGCGCTCGGCTGGACACCCGACGACCATACGCGCGTCGAGCTGACCGCCGGCACCGGCGACGGCTATGCGCGCTACGCCGGCCGCGGGATGGACGGTGCGCATTTCCGCCGCGAGACGTTCGGTCTGTCGTTCGACAAGCGGCATCTCGGCGACGTGCTCGACCGGATCGAGGCACGCGTGTACTACAACGAAGCCGATCACGTGATGGACAACTACACGCTGCGGCAGCCCGACCCGGCGAGCAGCATGCCGATGCGGATGGCCGCGGACGTGCGGCGCCGCACGGTCGGCGCGCGCGCGGCCGCGACGTTCCGCTTCGGCGACGACGTCAAGCTCGTCACGGGCGTCGATGCGCAATCGAACCGGCTCGATTCGCGTTCGGCGATGGGGCGGCAGAACTACCGCGACCAGCCGTGGAATGCGCAGGCGACGATGTGGAACGCGGGCGTGTTCGGCGAGCTGACCTGGTATGCGAGCGACGTGTCGCGCGTGATCGGCGGCGCGCGCGTCGACTATGCGAGCGCACGCGACAAGCGCGCGACGACGAGCGGCATGATGAAGAGCAAGCCGAACCCGACTTTCGACGACGACCGGTCGAGGGTGCTGCCGAGCGGCTTCGTGCGCTACGAGCGCGATCTCGCGTCGCTGCCCGTCACGTGGTACGCGGGGATCGGCCATGCGGAGCGTTATCCGGACTACTGGGAACTGTTTTCCGCGACCCGCGGGCCGGCCGGCTCGGTCAACGCATTCTCGGCGGTGCAGCCGGAGAAGACCACGCAGCTCGATATCGGCGCGCAATACAAGAGCGACCGGTTCGATGCGTGGGTGTCCGCGTATGCGGGTTACGTACAGGACTTCATCCTGTTCAACTATGCAGCCGGCATGATGGGCGCGACCACGCAGGCCACGAACGTCAACGCGCAGATCATGGGCGGCGAAGCCGGCTTGTCGTGGCGGCCGGTCGCGCCGCTGCGCGTCGAGACGTCGCTCGCGTATGCGTGGGGGCGCAACGTGGCGAGCGGCGATCCGCTGCCGCAAATGCCGCCGCTCGAGGCGCGCATCGGGCTCGAATACACGCGCGGTGCATGGTCGGCGGGCGGCCTGTGGCGCATCGTTGCGCCGCAGCATCGCTATGCACTCAACGCGGGCAACGTGGTCGGGAAGGACTTCGGCCCGAGCGCCGGATTCGGCGTGCTGTCGCTGCATACGCAGTACAACGTCAGCAAGACCGTGCAGATCTCGGTCGGCGTCGACAACGTGCTGAACAAGGCCTACACCGAGCATTTGAACCTCGCCGGTAACGCGGGCTTCGGCTATCCGGCGAACGCGCCGGTGATGGAGCCGGGGCGTACCGCGTGGGTGCGCGTGAGCGCGAAGCTGTAGCGAGCCACGCGTGTGTGCGTCGCAGCATGCGCGTGCCTGGGCGCCGCACCGCCCGAACGGGCGGCGCGCGTCAACCGATTAGAGAACCGTATCTAGTCGGGGCGCAAACGTTCGCGAGTCGTGCTTCACTCCCGCATTCGACACACGCGGCGCGCGCGATGCGGCGTGCGTGTCGATCCGGTGTCATTCGCACCGGCAGCACAATAACCAGGAGAACATGCATGGCCAAATCGATGCGTTCCAGGGTAATGGCAGGGGCAGTGGCATGCGCGATGAGCGTCGCGCCGTTCGCGGGGACGACCGCATTGACGACGCTCGCGACGACGCATACGGCGATGGCGGCAACCGCGCCCGCCGACGACTATGCGACGACGCGCTATCCGATCATTCTCGTGCACGGGCTGACCGGCACCGACAAGTATGCGGGCGTACTCGACTACTGGTACGGCATCCAGGAAGACCTGCAGCAGCATGGCGCGACCGTCTACGTCGCGAACGTGTCGGGCTTCCAGAGCGACGACGGCCCGAACGGGCGCGGCGAGCAGTTGCTGGCCTACGTGAAGACGGTGCTCGCCGCGACCGGCGCGACCAAGGTCAATCTCGTCGGTCACAGCCAGGGCGGGCTGACGTCGCGCTATGTCGCGGCCGTCGCGCCCGATCTCGTCGCGTCGGTGACGACGATCGGCACGCCGCATCGCGGCTCCGAGTTCGCCGACTTCGTGCAGGGCGTGCTCGCGTACGATCCGACCGGATTGTCGTCGACGGTGATCGCCGCGTTCGTCAATGTGTTCGGGATCCTGACGAGCAGCAGCCACAACACGAACCAGGACGCCCTCGCCGCACTGAAGACGCTGACGACCGCGCAGGCGGCCACCTACAACCAGAACTACCCGAGCGCGGGCCTCGGCGCGCCCGGCAGTTGCCAGACCGGCGCGCCGACGGAAACCGTCGGCGGCAACACGCATCTGCTGTATTCGTGGGCCGGCACGGCGATCCAGCCGACGCTTTCCGTGCTCGGCGTGACGGGGGCGACGGACACGAGCACCATTCCGGTCGTCGATCCGGCGAACGCGCTCGACGTGTCGACGCCCGCGCTGTACGGCACGGGCACGGTGATGATCAACCGCGGCTCGGGCCCGAACGACGGGCTCGTGTCGAAGTGCAGCGCGCTGTATGGCCAGGTGCTGAGCACGAGCTACAAGTGGAACCATGTCGACGAGATCAACCAGCTGCTCGGCGTGCGCGGCGCGTATGCGGAAGATCCGGTCGCGGTGATCCGCACGCATGCGAACCGATTGAAGCTCGCGGGCGTGTGATCGATGGCGGCACGTGAAGGGCGCGCGCCGCTCGCGCGGCGCGCTGCAATCTATGGTGTCGTGGCGCTGGCGTCGATTGCCGGCGTCGCGATGTGGAGCGGTGCGGGATCGCATCGAGGCACGGGCGCGACGAGTGATGCGCAGGATGCGGCCGCGGTCGGGGGCGTAGCCACGGCCGCACCGCAGGCCGCCGCGCCGGCGAGGGCGGGCCTGCCGCCGTCGCTCGCCGGCTCCAGCGCGCCGCGGTTGCCGCTCGATGCAGGCGGCCATCTCGCGAAATCGCGCGCGGTGCGCGATTTCTTCGACTATTGCCTGACCGCGCAGAGCGACCTGAGCGCGGCCGCGCTCGACGCGTTCGTCGTCCGCGAAATCGCCGCGCAGCTCGACGGCACGGTCGCGCAGGCCGAGGCGCTCGACGTGTGGCACCGGTATCGCGCGTATCTCGACGCGCTCGCGAAATTGCCCGATGCCGGCGCGGTCGACAAGTCCGACCCGGGTGCGTTGCAGCTCGCGCTCGACCAGCGCGCGTCGCTTGTGTACCGCACGCTCGGCGACTGGAGCCAGCCGTTTTTCGGCGCGGAGCAGTGGCGGCAGCGCTACGACCTCGCACGATTGAAGATCGTTCAGGATCGCTCACTCACGGACGCGCAGAAGGCCGAGCGGCTCGCGGCGCTCGAACAGCAGATGCCGGCCGACGAACGCGCGGCGCGGCAGCGGGTGGAGCGGCAGCGCGCCGCGATCGACCAGATCGCGCAATTGCAGAAGAGCGGCGCGACGCCCGACGCGATGCGCGCGCAACTGACGCAGACCCTCGGCCCCGAGGCGGCCGCACGCGTCGCGCAGATGCAGCAGGACGACGCGTCGTGGCAGATCCGTTACGCGGACTACGCGGCGCAGCGTGCGCAGATCGAGTCGGCCGGCCTGTCGCCGCAGGATCGCGACGCGCAGATCGCCGCGCTGCGGCAGCGTGTGTTTACGAAGCCCGGCGAAGCCGTGCGCGCGGCATCGCTCGATCGTGGAGCGGGAAGCGCGCATTGATCCGCGCGCCGCCGCGCGCAGCGGGCGTCATGCCGCGCGCGGGATGTTGCGTGGCAGATGTTGCTCGATGGCACGGGCGAGCGTGTCGAACGCGGGCCGGATGCCTTCGTGCGGGACGCATGCATAGCCGAGCAGCAAACCCTGCCGCGCGGTGTCGGCATTGCTGTAGTAGCTGGTGAGCGGGCGCACGATCACGCCGGCGTCGAATGCACTCTGCGTGACCGTGCGATCGTCGCACGCATCGGGCAGGCCGAGCACCAGGTGCAGGCCGGCCTCGTCGCCCATCACGGGCAGCGCGTCGCCGAAGCGCGCGCGGATCGCGTCGATCATCAGTTGCCGGCGCTCGCCGTACAGCGTGCGCATGCGTCTGACGTGCGACGTGAGGTGGCCGTCCATGATGAATTCGGCCAGCACGGCCTGCTGCATCAACTGGCCTTCGCGGTACAACTCCGACAGCCCCGTGCGGAAGGTGTCGACCAGATGCTCGGGCACGACCATGTAGCCCATCCGCAGCCCCGGGAACAGCATCTTGCCGAGACTGCCGACGTAGATCACGCGGCCGCCGTCGTCGAGCCCCTGCAGCGACGCGAGCGGGCGGCTGCCGTAGCGGAATTCGCTGTCGTAGTCGTCCTCGATGATCCAGCAGCGGTGCTGGCGCGCATATTCGAGCAGCATGCGGCGCCGCGCGAGGCTCATCACCATCCCGAGCGGGTACTGGTGCGACGGCGTGACGAGCACGAGCCGCGGCGGATGCTGCATGTCGCTCGCGCGCGGGTCGAGCCCTTCCTGGTCGACCGGCACCGGCGCGAGCGTGAGGCCGGCCGCCTGCAGCACGCTGCGCACGCCCCAGTAGCACGGCTCCTCGACCCACGCGCGATCGCCGATGTCGGACAGCAGCCGCACCGCGAGATCGATCGACTGATGGATGCCGGTCGTGATGATCACCTGGTCCGGCGAGCATTTGACCGAGCGCGCGACGCGCAGGTAATCGGCGAGCGCGCGCCGCAGCGGGCGGTAGCCGCCGCCCGGCGCATAGGTCAGCAGCTCCGGATTGGCCTCCTTCCACAGCCGTGCCTGCAGGCGGCTCCACGTGCGGCTCGGGAATTCCGACACGTCCGGCACGCCCGGCATGAAGGCGCCCCACTGGCGCCGCGAGACGCCCGCATGCTCGACCAGTTGCTGCCCGCGCATCGACAGGCTGCCCTGCGCGTCGGGCGGCGGGAGTTCGCCGGCCGTTGACGGCGGCGCGGCGCCCGGTACGCGGATCGCGGCGGCGTCCGGCCGCGTGTCGGCCACGTAGGTGCCGCTGCCGGTGGTCGTCAGCACGTAGCCTTCGGCGGTCAGCTGGTCGTACACGTGCAGCACGGTATTGCGCGCAATCGACAGGTCGCCCGCGAGCGTGCGCGAACTCGGGAGCTTCGTCCCTGGCCCCAATTCCCCGGTCAGGATGGCCTGCTGCATCAGTTGCAGCAGTTGCCGGTACATCGGCTCGGACGAGCTGCGGTCCAGACGGGCGGACAGCCAGTCGGCGAGGATCACGGTATCCAAAGTGGTCCTACTAGGAATATTGAAATGGTTCCCTAGTATAGAACCGTGCGGGCCGTATAGTGGCTCGCATCTCAAAATCAATTGGCGCGGAACCAGGGGACAGCACGATGAAGTCCGATGATGTAATCGTCAGCTTTCGCGGCGTGCGGAAGACCTACGACGGCGAGACGCTGGTCGTCAAATCGCTCGACCTCGACATCCACCGAGGGGAATTCCTGACGCTGCTCGGGCCGTCCGGCTCGGGCAAGACCACCTGCCTGATGATGCTGGCGGGCTTCGAGTTCCCGACGGGCGGCGAGATCCGCCTCGACGGCGAGCTGCTGAACAACGTGCCGCCGCACAAGCGCAACATCGGCATGGTGTTCCAGAACTACGCGCTGTTTCCGCACCTGACGGTCGAGCAGAACGTCGCGTATCCGCTGACGGTGCGCAAGCTGCCGGCCGGCGAGCGTGCGGAGCGCGTCGCGCATGCGCTGAAGATGGTGCAGATGGAGCGCTTCGCGAAACGCTATCCGGCGCAACTGTCGGGCGGCCAGCAGCAGCGCATCGCGCTGGCGCGCGCGCTCGTGTTCGAGCCGAAGCTGGTGCTGATGGACGAGCCGCTCGGCGCGCTCGACAAGCAGTTGCGCGAACACATGCAGTACGAACTGAAGGCACTGCACGAAAAGCTCGGCGTGACCTTCGTGTACGTGACGCACGACCAGGGCGAGGCGCTGACGATGTCCGATCGCGTCGCCGTGTTCGACAAGGGCATCGTGCAGCAGCTCGACACCGTCGACCGCCTGTACGAATCGCCGTGCAACGAATTCGTCGCGAACTTCATCGGCGACAGCAACCGGCTGCGCGGCACCATCGCGCGCGTCGACGGCGAATTCTGCGAGTTCCGGCTCGACGACGGCACGAAGCTCGTCGGCCGCCATATCGGCGAGGCCGCCGAGGGCGCGGCGGCCGTCGCGTGCATCCGCCCCGAACGCATGAGCCTCGCCAACGGCCTCGCGAACGGTCACCAGAACGGCGCCGCCGCCAACCGCGTGACCGGCGAGGCGCGCAGCCTCATCTATTTCGGCGATCACGTGCGCATGCGCTGCGCGCTGCCGGGCCAGGACGAATGCTTCGTGAAGGTGCCGCTTGGCACCGGCGCGCTCGACGCGTTCTCGCCCGGCGCACCCGTCTCGCTTGCGTTCTCGCCCGAACACCTGCGCGTGTTCGCGTGAGCATGGCTCACCCGGTTTCCCGTAGCACGTCGTCAACAACAAAGCCCACTTCCACCACGAGAGGAGAGGAACCATCATGAAACGAGCAAGCTTTACCGCGCGCCGCACGGCGCTCGCGCTGGCGCTGGTCGCGTTCGGCGCATCGGCCGCCGCTGCCGAACTCACGGTCGTCAACTTCGGCGGCGCGAACGGCGATGCGCAGAAGGTCGCGTTCAATCAGCCGTTCGAGAAGGCGACCGGCAACAAGGTCACGGCCGTCGAATACAACGGCGAGCAGGCGAAGGTGAAGGCGATGGTCGAGGCCAAGCACGTCAACTGGGACGTGGTCGAAGTCGAATCGGGCGACCTGAACCGCGGCTGCGACGAAGGGTTGTACGAGAAGCTCGACTGGTCGAAGATCGCGAAGAAATCCGACCTGATTCCGGAAGCGCCGCAGGTGTGCGGCGTCGGCTTCTTCGTGTGGTCGACCGCGCTGTCGTACAACGCGGACAAGCTGAAGACCGCGCCGACCGGCTGGGCCGATTTCTGGAACGTGAAGAAATTCCCCGGCAAGCGCGGGATGCGCAAGGGCGCGCGCTACAACCTCGAATTCGCGCTGATGGCCGACGGCGTCGCGACGAAGGACGTCTACAAGGTGCTCGGCACGAAGGCCGGCCAGGATCGCGCGTTCAAGAAGCTCGACGAGCTGAAGCCGTACATCCAGTGGTGGGAAGCGGGCGCGCAGCCGCCGCAGTTCCTCGTCGCCGGCGACGTCGTGATGTCGACCGCGTACAACGGCCGCATCGACGCCGCGCAGAAGGAAGGCAAGAACCTGAAGGTCGTGTGGAACGGCAGCATCTACGACCTCGACTACTGGGCGATTCCGAAGGGTTCGCCGAACAAGGCGCTCGCCGAGCAGTACATCGCGTACACGCTGACGCCGAAGCCGCAGCAGGCGTATGCACAGCACATCGCGTACGGCCCGACGAACGTCGCGGCGATCAAGTCGCTCGACGCGAAGACGCTCGCGAACCTGCCGAACTCGCCGGCCAACGGCAAGAACGCGGTACTGGAGGACATCGGCTTCTGGACCGACCACAGCGACGAGCTCGAACAGCGCTTCGCCGCGTGGGCAACGAAGTAACCGGTCGGGCATCCTGAAGGATGCCGTGATGCAACCGGCCGCGCGACGCGTCGAACCCGTCGCGCGGCCTTCCGCCGGAACGTGCCCGGCCGGAGAGAACCGTTGAATACGATCACGATCGCGCCTTCCTCGCCGTCGACCGCCGCGCTCAAGCGCGAGCTGAAGGCCGCCGAGGCGCGCAAGCGCACGATGGCGCTGCTGCTGGTCGCGCCGCTCGCGATTTTCCTGCTGCTGATCTTCGTCGTGCCGATCGGCACGCTGCTCACGCGCGCGGTGCAGAACCCGGAAATCGCGACCGCGTTGCCGAACACGGTCGCCGCGTTGTCGGGCTGGGATCGCAAGACGCCGCCGGCGGACGCCGCGTATGTCGCGCTCGCGGCCGACATGACGAAGGTGGCCGACAGCGAGGCGATGGGCGCGCTCGCGCGGCGCCTGAACACCGAGATCCCCGGTTATCGCTCGCTCGTCGCGAAGACGGCGCGCGCGATGCCGATGAAGGGCGACGGTAACGCGGGCGACGCGGCGCTGACGCCCGCGCAGACGCGCGCGAAATTCATCGATCTCGATGCGCGCTGGGGCGAGCTCGCGTACTGGCAGGCGATCGCGAAGAACGGCAGCCAGGTGTCGCCGTTCTATCTGCTCGCCGCGCTCGACCACAAGCAGGACGGCTTCGGCCATATCGTGCAGGCCGATCCCGATCAGTCGATCTACCTCGCGATCTTCGGGCGCACGTTCGTGATCGGCATCGCCGTCACGCTGTTCGCGCTGCTGCTCGGCTATCCGCTCGCGTACTGGATCTCGACGCTGTCGGAACGGCGCGCGAACCTCGTGATGATCCTCGTGCTGATTCCGTTCTGGACGTCCGTGCTGGTGCGCGTCGCCGCATGGATCGTGCTGCTGCAGAGCGAAGGGCTCATCAACACGGCGCTGATCGGCAGCGGGCTGATCTCGCATCCGCTCACGCTGCTGTTCAACCGCGTCGGCGTGTACATCTCGATGACGCACATCCTGCTGCCGTTCATGATCCTGCCGCTTTACAGCGTGATGAAGTCGATTCCGCCGACCTACCAGCGTGCGGCCGTGTCGCTCGGCAGCCATCCGTTCGCCGCGTTCTGGCGCGTGTACGTGCCGCAGACGTATCCGGGCGTCGGCGCGGGCGCGCTGCTCGTGTTCATCCTCGCGATCGGCTACTACATCACGCCCGCGCTGCTCGGCGGGCCGAACGACCAGATGGTCAGCTACTACGTCGCGTACTTCACGAACGTGACGATCAACTGGGGCATGGCGTGTGCGCTCGGCGGGCTGCTGCTCGCGGCCACGCTCGTGCTGTACGCGGTGTACGGGCGCTTCACGCGCACCAACGTGAGCCTCGGCTGAGCGCCGGGCACAGGGAAACGGGAAGGGGATGCCGACCATGAAACTCGCCAGGCCGCTGTTCGCGCCGCACATGTCGTTCGTCGAGCGCGCGTGGTACGTCGCGTTGCGCGTGCTCGTCGTGCTGACGCTGCTGTACCTGATCCTGCCGGTGCTCGCGATCGTGCCGCTGTCGTTCTCGTCGAGCACGTTCCTCGTGTATCCGATTCCAGGCTTTTCCACGCGCTGGTACGAGAACCTGATCGCGTCGGACGAGTGGCGGATGGCCGCGAAAAACAGCTTCATCGTCGCGCCGTCGGCGACCGTCGTCGCGACCGTGCTCGGCACGCTCGCGGCCATCGGCCTGACGAAGGCCGACTTCCGCGGCAAGGCGTTGCTGATGGCCGTGCTGCTGTCGCCGATGATCGTGCCCGTCGTCGTGGTCGGCGTCGGCATGTACCTGTTCTTCGCGCCGCTCGGGCTCGCGAATACCTACACGGGGCTGATCGCCGCGCACGCGGCGCTCGGTGTGCCGTTCGTCGTGACGACGGTGGCCGCGACGCTGCAGGGCTTCAACCAGAATCTCGTGCGCGCGAGCCTGTCGCTCGGCGCGAACCCGGTGTCGACCTTCTTCCGCGTGACGCTGCCGGTGATCGCGCCGGGCGTGATGTCGGGCGCGCTGTTCGCGTTCGCGACGTCGTTCGACGAAGTGGTCGTCACGCTGTTTCTCGCGGGCGCGGACCAGACGACGTTGCCGCGCCAGATGTTCACGGGCATTCGCGAGAACATCAGCCCGACGATCGCCGCGCTCGCGACGATCCTGATCATCTTCTCGACAAGTTTGCTGCTCGCGCTCGAATGGCTGCGCGGCCGCAATGCGCGGCGTGCGGTGTCGTAAATGGCGGCGGCCGGCCGCGTGCCGTCCGGCGGGGCCGCGAGTGCGCGGGTCGTTGCGTCTGCATCGATGCCGCGCGCCAGCCGCGGCGCGCCGAATCTTTCGTTTCGCTGACTGACGAGGCGGCCGCCTGCACGTTCGATGCGGCTCTGCAACAATACGGCTCGGGGTGCCGCGCGTTCCCGTGCTGCTGCACGGAGCGTCCGGCGCCGCGCCGCTCAATCCGCGACGCCGCGCGTCGCTCGTCAGCCGAGCCCATCTTGTCCGAATTCGCTTCCCCCGCCGGCGCGCACGAGCCGGCCGTCAACTGGCGCGCGATGTCCGCCGTGCTGCTGGCCGTCGCGCTCGCAACGCTCGACACCGCGATCGCGAACACCGCGCTGCCCGCGATCGCCGCCGACCTGCACGCGTCGCCGGCCGCGTCCGTGTGGATCATCAACGCGTACCAGCTCGCGATGGTCGCGACGCTGCTGCCGTTCGCATCGCTCGGCGACATCGTCGGCCACAAGCGCGTGTATATCGCCGGGCTGGCGGTGTTCACGCTGGCGTCGCTCGGTTGTTCGCTCGCGGCGACGCTGCCGATGCTGACGGCCGCGCGCATCGTGCAAGGCTTCGGCGCGAGCGCGATCATGAGCGTGAACGTCGCGCTGATCCGCGGCCTGTTCCCCGCGCACCGGCTCGGGCGCGGCGTCGGCTTCAACGCGCTCGTCGTCGGCGTGTCGTTCGCGGTGGGGCCGACGATCGCGTCGCTGATTCTCTCGGTGGCCGCATGGCCGTGGCTGTTCGCGGTGAACGTGCCGCTCGGCGTGTTCGCGCTCGCCGTGGCGATTCCGTCGCTGCCGCGGACGGCGCGCGGCAAGCATGTATTCGATCCGGTCGCCGCGCTGTTCAACGTGATCACGTTCGCATCGCTGATCTTCGCGCTCGGCGAATTCGCGCAGCGCGGGCCGCGCTCCGTCGTGTGCGCGGCGGCCGCGGTGGCGTTCGCGTTCGGCTGGCTGCTGATCCGCCGCCAGGCCGGGCACCCGGCGCCGATGCTGCCGGTCGACCTGTTCCGCCGGCCCGTGTTCACGCTGTCCGCGCTGACCGCCGTGTGCGCGTTCGCCGCGCAGGGGCTTGCGTTCGTGTCGCTGCCGTTCTATTTCGAAACCGTCCTGCATCGCAGCGCGGTCGAAACGGGCTTCCTGATGACGCCGTGGTCGGCGGTCGTCGCGCTCGCCGCGCCGAT
Organism: Burkholderia sp. AU32262; assembly: GCF_020419985.1. Lineage (NCBI taxonomy): Bacteria > Pseudomonadati > Pseudomonadota > Betaproteobacteria > Burkholderiales > Burkholderiaceae > Burkholderia > Burkholderia sp. AU32262. The sequence goes on along the minus strand of NZ_JAIZRS010000009.1, from coordinate 24,734 downwards.
CGCGGGGCGGCTGTCGGATCGTTATCCGCCCGGGCTGCTCGGCGCGATCGGCCTCGCGTTGCTGAGTGCGGGGATGGTGTCGCTCGCCGCGCTGCCGGTGTCGCCGGGCGTCGTCGACATCGGCTGGCGGATGATGCTGTGCGGCGCGGGCTTCGGCTTCTTCCAGTCGCCGAACCTGAAGGCGCTGATGTCGAGTGCGCCGCCCGAACGCAGCGGCGGTGCGAGCGGGATCATCGCGACCGCACGGCTGATCGGGCAGGCGACGGGCGCGGCGCTGGTTGCGCTGTCGTTCGGGATCGCGGGCCGCCACGGGCCGACGCTTGCATTGATGCTCGGTGCGGGGTTCGCAGGCGCGGCGAGCGTCGCGAGCGGGCTGCGGCTGTTCGCGCCGTCGCATCGGGCCGGCGCGCCGGTCGTGTCGGAGCGCGTGAAGGAGCCGGCGGCGGAGTAGCGCGCGGCACGGTCACAGCCGGCGCGCGGCAAGCCATCGCCGCGCGCCGGCTTTCATGCATCGCTCAGAAGCCGCCCGACTTGATCGGCTGGTTGAGGTTCGCGATGTTCAGGCTGCCGAACCCTGTCGTCAGATCCCAGCCGGTGCCGGCCTTGTAGCCATACCCCTGATAGCCGTTGTTCCCGGACACGACGTCATAGCGCACGAGCGACGGATGCGACGGAATGTCCGCATAGAAGTTGCCGGCCGGGAAGCCGAGGCCCGTGCCGTTCGCCGCGAGCAGCCGCGCCCAGAAGCCCGTGAAGATCGGTGCGGCGAGACTCGTGCCGCCGATCTGCTGCAACTGGCCGTAGTTGTAGATGTACGCGCCCGTGCTTTGCGCGGCATCGAACGCGACGTCCGGCAACCGGCGATTGCTGCCCGATTGCCACGACGGCGCGGGCAGGATCGAGCTGACGCCGCCGCCCGTTGCCCACAGCTTGCCGTTCGAATCGAGCCCTTCGTTCCACACGGTCTCGTTCGAGAACGCACCGGCCGACGTCGTGTACAGCGTCGTGCCGCCGATCGCGAGCACGTGCGGCGACGAAGCCGGCCACGACACCGTGTAGTTCGAGCCGTCCGGATAGCCGCGGTTGTTGCACTCGTACACGCCTTCGTCGCCCGACGATACCGAGAACGTCTGGCCCTGCGCGGCTGCCGTCGTGAAGATCTGTTCCTCGGCGTCGAGCGTGCCGTCCGCGTCCGCATCGGTTTCGCACCAGCCGAGCGAGACGTTGATCACCTTCGCGGTGTTGTCCGACACCGCGCGGTTGAACGCCTGCGTGAGGCCGGTGTTGCCGGCGGCGTTCAGATCGGCCATGTAGAACACCAGCTTGCCGACCTGGCCGCCGGCCGAGCCGACGATCGACTGGCTGTCGAGATCCCATTCGCCCTGGCCGTCCTGGTCGTCGGCGTAGCTGCCGCCCGTGCCGTTGGTCTTGACGGTCTGCGTGGAGACCGTGCCGTAGCCGTTGCTCGACGTGAACTGCTTCAGGTCCTGCAGCGTCTGCGACACGCCGCCGATCGTGATGATGCCGACGGTCACGCCGGCGGCGGTCGGCACGCCGGTCGCGTTGTAGAGGCCCGGGAATTCCTTCGGATAGTGGCCCGTCGCCGTGCCGGCGGCGAGCGCCTGCGGCTTCGCGACGTTGCCGATGCGCAGCATCGGCCGCGCCCGTGCGACGCTTTGCAGCCCGAGCACCGAGCCGACGACGTCGCCGAGTGCGCGCGGCACCTGCGCGGTCGACGTGTTCGCGAAACCCGAGCGGCCCGCGTACTGGAAGTGCACGAGCGACGTGTTGAAGGCCGTCTTCACCGTGCCGGCCGTGCCGCTGGCGGAGACCAGCAGGCGGTTCGGCGCGACCTCGACATTCGTGAAGCCGCTCTTGTGCAGATAGTCGACGACCGACTTCACCTGCGCATCGGTCGGCGCGTAGTCCGCGAGGAACTGCTCGTGCGTCAGGTACTGGCGGTAATGCGCGCTGCCGGGCCGGTTCACGTCGCGCGCCAGCTGCTTGAGCTGCGCGGCGTTGCGCAGCTTCAGGCTGACGACGACGTTGGTCGTCTCGCCGGCCGCGAGTTCGAGCGACGGCGCCGCACTGCGCGCCATCAACTGCGGGCCGGTCAGAAAGGCTTTCGTATGGGTATCGACCCAATCCGTCGCCGCATGCGCCGCAGCGGCGGCGAACACGAGCGGAGCCACGCACGCCAGGCGGCGGGGCGACGGAAGGGGAAGGGCAAACCAGGCGTTCCTTTTCATCGGGAGTCCTTTTTTAGGAGAGGCGACGTTACTGGAACCCCCGGCCCTTGTGGGGCCGCGAGCGGTGACGAGCGTAGGGCGTCGATGCCGTTCGGGTAGCTGCCAGTTTCCATAGCTGTCAGTTCTGACAACCGGACGCATGGCGGGCACGCGCGGCGTCGTACGCGACGGCGATGGTGGGCCCGGTGAGCGAACCGGTTTGCGGTACGACGGCGCAGCAACGCGCGTCGCTCGCACACACGAGCCGTTCGTTGCAGCATCGGAATGTGCGCGGTCTCGGAAGGGCGTGCCGCATGGATGCATGGCGTGTGCGTGTCAATGGCTGCGCGCCGTATCGCACTATGTGGTCATTGGAAGCGACTCGTCAGGAACGGATTCGCGCATGCACAACGACGGGGCCGGTGGAGCCCGGATGTTTCCCGAACTGTGGAACAGCGCGCCGGGCAGTCTTGCAGGCGGCTTTCGGATCGCGTGGCGCGACTGCGGATTAGAGGAGAGTCTCGAATTCGACGAAGGCCGCGCGCCGGCGCGACCGAGCGACGCGTGCGCCGAATCGAACGGCGCCGTTCGCGAAATCCCGCCTTGACTCGAGCCGATCAGCGAATATTCTTGAATCCATAACCACAGAGTTATGAATTGTGACCGATATGCAGAATGCACACGACACGCTTTTCCGGACACTCGCCGATCCGACGCGCCGCGCGCTTTTCGAGCGGCTGTGCGCGGAGGGCGAGCTGACGGTTGCTGCGCTCACGGCCGATGCGGGCGTGTCGCAGCCGGCCGTGTCGAAGCACCTTGGCGTACTGAAGCAGGCCGGGCTCGTGAACGACCGTCACGAAGGCCGGCAGACGCACTACAGCGCGCAGCCGCAGGCGCTGGCCCCGTTGATCGACTGGACGAGCCAGATGGCGGGCTTCTGGCGGAGCCGGTTCGATGCCCTTGAAGATCTGCTCAAAAGGATGGATCAGTAATGAACCAAGCCACTACCGAAACACGCTCCGTCGTCGTCGACCGGGAGCTGCCCCATCCGCCGGAGAAGATCTGGCGCGCGCTCACCCAACCGCACCTGATCGAGGCGTGGCTGATGAAGAGCGACTTCGAGCCCGTCGCGGGCCGGGCGTTCAGCTTCCGGGCGGACTGGGGCTCGGTCGACTGCACGGTCCTCACGATCGAGCCGCACCGCGCGCTGTCCTATACGTGGGCGGCCCACGGCCTCGAAAGCGTCGTGACGTGGACACTCACGCCGACGCCGGCCGGCACGCGCCTGCGCATGGAGCAGGTCGGCTTCCGGCCCGATCAGGAGCAGGCGTATCGCGGCGCGCAGTACGGCTGGGTACGATTCCTCGACGCGCTCGAACAGGTGCTGGCGCGCCCCGACGCGCAAACGCAGGCCCGCGCATGAGTACGCGTGCCAACGAGCTGCAACCGTCCGAGCGCATCGACGCGCTGATCGCCGGCATCGCCGACTGGCGCGGCGAGACGCTCGCCGACCTGCGCCAGACGATCCTCGATGCGCAAGCGGGCATCGTCGAGGAATGGAAGTGGATGGGCAGCCCCGTGTGGTCGTGCGACGGGATGATCGCGGTCGCGAACGCGCACAAGGGCAAGGTGAAGCTCACGTTCATGCACGGCGCGCACCTGCCCGATCCCGACGGGCTGTTCAATGCGGGCCTCGAAGGGAACGCGCGTCGCGCGATCGATCTTGTCGAAGGCGACGAGATCGACAAGCGGGCCTTGAAGCACCTCGTGCGTGCGGCAATCGAATACAACCGCATGCATTTGAAGAAGAACGCGCGAGGGGCGGCCGCGAAGGCGCGCGGCGACAAGGCGGCGTAAGGCCGCATCGAGCACCGGCGAAAAAAAGCCCGACACGAGGTCGGGCATCCAAATCGGCCGCAACCGCCCGCGAGGCGGCTGCGGCACCTGCAACAGGCAGCGCTTACGCTGCGAGCAGCGAGCGCAGCACGAACGGCAGGATCCCGCCGTGCTTGTAGTAGTCGACTTCGATCGGCGTATCGATGCGCAGCAGCACCGGCACGCGCTGCGTTTCGCCGTTCTTGCGATGGATCACGAGCGTGACGTCCTGCTGCGGCTTGAAGTCGTCGCCGAGGCCTTCGATGTCGTACGTCTCTTCGCCGGTGATGCCGAGCGACTGGACGCTGTCCGCGCCCTTGAACTGCAGCGGCAGCACGCCCATGCCGACCAGGTTCGAGCGGTGGATGCGCTCGAAGCTGCGTGCGATCACGGCCTTCACGCCGAGCAACTGCGTGCCCTTCGCGGCCCAGTCGCGCGACGAGCCCGTGCCGTACTCCTCGCCCGCGAACACGACGGTCGGCGTGCCGGCGGCGACGTACCGCATCGCCGCGTCGTAGATCGACTGCTGTTCGCCGCTCGGCTGGTGGATCGTCAGGCCGCCTTCGACGCGCGTGCCGTCCGGCTTCGCCGGGATCATCAGGTTCTTGATCCGGACGTTCGCGAACGTGCCGCGCATCATCACGTCGTGGTTGCCGCGGCGCGAGCCGTAGCTGTTGAAGTCGGCCTTCTGCACGCCGTTTTCCTTCAGCCACTTGCCGGCCGGCGAATCTTCCTTGATCGAGCCTGCCGGGCTGATGTGGTCGGTCGTGACCGAATCGCCGAAGATGCCCAGCGCGCGCGCGCCCTTGACGGTCGGGATCGACGCGGCCGGCTCCATCGAGAAGTCGTTGCCGAAGAACGGCGGCTCGGCGATGTACGTCGATTTCGGCCAGTCGTAGACCTCGCCCGTTTCGCCCTCGATCTTGCTCCAGAGGTCGCCCTTCTTGGTCAGCTTCGAGTAGTTGTCCTCGAACTTCTTCGGATCGAGCGCGAACTTGAGCAGCGCGTGGATCTCGTCGCTCGTCGGCCAGATGTCGCCGAGGTAGATGTCGCGGCCGCCCTTGCCCTTGCCGACCGGCTCGGTCATCAGGTCGCGCGTGATGTTGCCGGCGATCGCGTACGCGACGACGAGCGGCGGCGACGCGAGGAAGTTCGCGCGGATGTTCGGGTGGATGCGCGCTTCGAAGTTACGGTTGCCCGACAGCACGGCCGCCGCGACGATGTCGTTCTTCGTGATCGCTTCGTTCAGCTCCGGCGTCAGGTCGCCCGCGTTGCCGATACAGGTCGTGCAGCCGTACGCCGCGACTTCGAAGCCGAGCTTCGACAGGTAGGGCAGCAGGCCCGTCTTCGTCAGGTATTCGGTGACGATGCGCGATCCCGGCGCGAGCGAGGTCTTGATCTTCGGATCGACCGTGAGGCCGGCCTCGACCGCCTTCTTCGCGAGCAGGCCGGCCGCCAGCAGCACGCTCGGGTTCGACGTGTTCGTGCACGACGTGATCGCGGCGATCAGCACGTCGCCGTTCTTCACGTCGACGCCGTTGCTCGTCGTGTACTGCGTGTTCAGGTCTTCCGCCTTCTTCGCGAAGCCGTTTTCCGCGACCGGCTTCGAGAACAGGTCGGTGAACGTCGACTTCACGTGGCCGATCTCGATGCGGTCCTGCGGGCGCTTCGGGCCCGCCAGCGACGGCGCGACCGTCGCGAGGTCGAGCGTCACCGTCTTCGTGTAGTCGATGTCGCCGGCCTTCGGAATGCCGAACAGATTCTGCGCCTTGAAGTAGTTTTCGAACGCGGCGATTTCGGCCTTCGTGCGGCCCGTGCCTTCGAAGTACTCGATCGTCTTTTCGTCGACCGGGAAGAAGCCCATCGTCGCGCCGTATTCCGGCGCCATGTTGCCGATCGTCGCGCGGTCCGGCAGCGACAGCGAGCGCGTGCCTTCGCCGAAGAATTCGACGAACTTGCCGACGACCTTCTCCTTGCGCAGCATTTCCGTGATCGTCAGCACGAGGTCGGTGGCCGTCACGCCTTCGCGCAGCTTGCCCTTCAGCTCGACGCCGACGACGTCCGGCGTCAGGAAGTACACCGGCTGGCCGAGCATGCCGGCTTCCGCCTCGATGCCGCCCACGCCCCAGCCGACCACGCCGATGCCGTTGATCATCGTCGTGTGGCTGTCCGTGCCGACGAGGGTGTCCGGGTAGTACACGGTGTCGGCGCCGTCCGTCTTCTTGTGGACGCCGCGCGCGAGGTATTCGAGGTTCACCTGGTGGACGATGCCCACGCCCGGCGGCACGACCTTGAACGTGTCGAACGCCTGCATGCCCCACTTCATGAACTGGTAGCGCTCGTTGTTGCGCTGGAATTCCAGCTTCATGTTCAGGTCGAGCGCGTCCTTCTGGCGGAAGTAGTCGATCTGGACCGAGTGGTCGACGACGAGATCGACCGGGACCAGCGGCTCGATCTTCTTCGGGTTCTTGCCCGTGCGCTCGGCGACGCCGCGCATGGCCGCGATGTCGGCGAGCAGCGGCACGCCCGTGAAATCCTGCAGCACGACGCGCGACACGACGAACGGAATCTCGTCGACGCGCTTCGCGGTCGGCTTCCAGTTCGCGAGCTGCTCGATGTGCTCTTCGGTGATTTTCTTGCCGTCGTAGTTGCGCAGCACGGACTCGAGCACGATGCGGATCGACACCGGCAGGCGTTCGATCTTCGTCTTCAGTTCCTTGCCGAGCTGCGGCAGCGAGTAGAACTTGCCTTTGCCGGAACCGCTGTCGAATTCCTTGAGGGTCTTGTGGAGATTGTGGGCCATGGTGATTTTCCTGGGTTTGAGGCTAGGAAACAAAGAGTCCTGTATCTGACGGCTAGATCATATACAGATCGACGTACTCATCGACCGGCATCGCTTCGAGCTTTGCCTGGTCCAGCGACACGTCGAGAATCGCTTGTTGCTGCTTGGCCGGAAAGCGGCGGGCGAGGTTGGTCCTGAACTTCTCGACCAGCAGCGGGATGCCGTCCGCACGGCGCCGCCGATGGCCGAGCGGGTACTCGACCGCCACTTCGGCAAGCTTCGATCCGTCCGTGAACTCGATCGTCAGCGCATTCGCGATCGATCGCTTGTCCGGATCGTGATAATCCTTCGTGAACTGCGGATCCTCGACGCACACGGTCTTCGCGCGCAGCGCGTCGATGCGCGGGTCCGCCGCGGCCGAGTCTTCGTAGTCGGCCGCGGTCAGCCGGCCGAACAGCAGCGGCACGGCGACCATGTACTGGATGCAGTGGTCGCGATCGGCCGGATTGGCGAGCGGGCCCTGCTTGTCGATGATGCGGATCGCGGCCGCATGCGTGCGGATCGTGATCCGGCCGATGTCGTCGGTCGTGCGGCCCGCCGCGGCGAGCCGTGCGTGCAGCAGCAGCGCGGCCTCGGCGGCCGTCTGCGCATGGAATTCGGCGGGGAACGCGATCTTGAACAGCACGTTTTCCATCACGTACGTGCCGTACGGGCGCTGGAAGCGGAACGGCTTGCCGTCGAACAGCACGTCGTAGAAGCCCCAGGTCTTCGCGGTGAGCGCCGACGGATAGCCCATTTCACCCGTTTTCGCGATCAGCGCGAGGCGCACCGCGCGGGACGTGGCGTCGCCGGCCGCCCAGGATTTGCGCGAACCGGTGTTCGGCGCATGGCGGTAGGTACGCAGCGCGTGGCCGTCGACGAACGCGTTGGAGACCGCGTTGATCAGCTCGTCGCGCGTAAGCCCGAGCAGGCGCCCGACGACGGCCGTGGACGCGACCTTCACGAGCAGCACGTGGTCGAGCCCGACCGCGTTGAACGAATTCTCGAGGGCAAGGCAGCCCTGGATCTCGTGGGCCTGGATCATCGCGACCAGCACGTCGCGCATCGCGAGCGGCTTGCGGCCGGCCGCGCGGGCCGTGCGGGAGAGCCAGTCGGCCGTCGCCAGGATCCCGCCGAGGTTGTCGGACGGATGACCCCATTCGGCGGCGAGCCAGGTGTCGTTGAAGTCCAGCCAGCGGATCATCGCGCCGATGCCGAACGCGGCCTGGACGGGATCGAGCTGGAAGGACGTGCCGGGCACCTTCGCGCCGTTCGGCACGATCGTGCCGGGCACGACGGGGCCGAGCAGCTTGGTGCAGGCAGGGTAGGACAGCGCCTCGAGTCCGCATCCGAGCGTGTCGATCAGGCAATGACGCGCCGTCTCCAGCGCGAGCGCGCTGTCGATGCCGGTGTTCAGCACGTAGTCGACGATGTCGACGAGTACCGTATCCGGAGCAGGGCGGACGTTGGAGACCGGGGCGGACATCGAGGGGCCGAGAGCGGAAAAACGCGCGCTTAGTTCGTTGCCGGCTTCAGTTCGTTCGCCTGCGTCGGCGCTGCGCCGCCTTGCGCCATTTCCGGCGTCACGCACTCGTCCGCGAGGCGCTCGCCGCCGTTCGCGTCGGAGAACAGCATCGCCTTGGTCGGGATCACGACCAGCTTGAAGCCTGCTGCCGGATCGTAGAACGTGTCGGCGCCCGTCGTCGTGGTCTGGCGCGGCAGCTTGTAGTTCTTCTTCGCCCAGTGAACCGTGACGACCTGGTCGCGCTTCATGTCGCCGGCGAGGTCGAACGACAGACCTTCCTTGCAGGACCACTTGACCGCGCCTTCCGGCACCGGATCGACCTTGGCGGCCGCGCGCGCCTGCGCCTTCTTGCTGCGCGGGATGATGCGCTTGGCCGGCGCCGGGCGCTTGGCCGCTGCCTTCTTCGCGGTCGTGGTGGCCGTACCCTGGGCAAACGCGCTCGGAGCCGACACCAGCATCGTGGCGGACAAGGCGCCGATGGCGGTAGCGATCAGGAGTTTCTTCATGGAGTCAGAACCTTTCGATAATCAGTTGACAAGGGCCGGCAATCGACACTGCCGGCCGGTTTGAAACTGCACGCGCCCCGAAAGCGCGCAGCGGCCGCTATTTTCACCTATTTGGCCGCGCATATATCAGGTTTTCGGGCTCCGTTACGTTTTTTGTCGTTTCGCAAACGTCTGCCGGCTCGCGTGCCGGCGGATGCATGCAACGCGTGACTCGGCCGGCGGCGCGCACTCAATGCGCGACGCCCGCGGCGGCCGGGCCGAACAGCGGCGCGGCCTCGGACGGTACGGGCTGGCCGGCGGCCCGCGCACGGCGCAGCACCGACCAGTAATAACGATAACTCGCGCGATCGTGCAGCGTATCGCCGTGGCGCGTCGGGCCCCAGTCGGCGGCCTGCGCGGCCAGCAGGATCTCGGCGGCCAGCGTGACTTCGTCGGTGCGCGGGGCGAACGCGTCGACGATCGGGCGGATCTGCGCGGGGTGAATGCTCCACATCCGCGTGAAGGCGAATTCGTCGCGCGCGCGGCGCGCATCGCCGGCGACGACAGCCATGTCGCGCACCTCGGTCGTCACATTGTGTGACGATGTTTTGCCGTGTGCGTGACAGGCCGCGGCGATTTCCAGCTTCGCGCGGCGCACGAGCGGGTGGTCGAACTGGCCGGGCGAGCGCATCGCGGAGTCGGGGATCGCGCCGTGGTGCGCGGAGACGAAATCCATCAGCCCGAAGCTCAGCGTGCCGACCGTCGGCAGCGCGGCGAGGGCGGCCGCCTGCGCGAGCGCGCCGTGCGTCTCGACCAGCACGTCGACAGGGATCGGTTGCGCGATGCCGAGCTCGCGGCGCGTGCCTTCGATGAACGCGGTCATTTCGGCCGCGTCGGCGGCGTTCGCGATCTTCGGCAGCGTGATGTAGGCCGGTACGCGCGCCGCGCGCAGCACGATGCGCACGTCGTCGCGCCAGTGCGGGTGGGAAAAGTCGTGGATGCGCACGCCGACGCGGCCGAAGCGGTTCTCGGCGCTGCCGAGCAGGTCGGCCACGAGCGCCGCGTGCGCGGCTTCCTGGCCGACGGCCGCGCCGTCCTCGCAGTCGAGCGTGAGGTCGAACACGGGACCCAGCTCGGCCTGCAGCGCGAGCGACTTGCGCATCAGCTTCTCGCTGCCCGCGTAGTGATCGCAGCAGGGCAGGATCGCGGGCGGGGACGCCCCGTCGTAGAGCACTTGTGCAGGAGTGAGCGCGGCCATCTCTTCTACGTCAGGGAAGCGGGTCAACGTGGAGAAAATCGGATTCGGGCAGGTTCTGGGCCGGCGAGAGGTGGCGCGAGGCGGCAAAACGGGCGCGAATCGGATCGCTCGGCGCGGGCCGGCGGCATGCCGGCCCGCGCCGAAGCCGGGCGCCCGAAGGCTGCCCGGCCCGATGCGTGATGCTTAGTTCTTCAGCAGGTGGGCGACGCCGTCGCGCTCTTCGAGCAGCTCGGCCAGCGTGCCGTCCATCTTCTCGCGCGAGAACGCGTCGATTTCCAGGCCTTCGACGCGCTTGTATTCGCCGTTTTCGCAGGTGACCGGCACGCCGTAGATGATGTCTTCGGGGATGCCGTACGAGCCGTCCGACGGGATGCCCATCGTGACCCACTTGCCGTTCGTGCCGAGCACCCAGTCACGCACGTGGTCGATCGCCGCATTCGCCGCCGACGCTGCCGACGACAGGCCGCGCGCTTCGATGATCGCCGCGCCGCGCTTGCCGACGGTCGGGATGAACGTGTCGCGGTTCCACACGTCGTCGTTGATCAGCTTCAGCAGCGATTCGCCTTCGGCGGTCGCGAAGCGGAAGTCCGGGTACATCGTCGGCGAGTGGTTGCCCCACACGGCGAGCTTCTCGATCGACGCGACCGGCTTGCCCGACTTGGCGGCGAGCTGCGACAGCGCGCGGTTGTGGTCGAGGCGCAGCATGGCCGTGAAGTTCTTCTTCGGCAGATCCGGCGCCGACTTCATCGCGATGTACGCGTTCGTGTTCGCCGGGTTGCCGACGACCAGCACCTTCACGTCGCGGCTCGCGACTTCGTTCAGCGCGGCGCCCTGGACCGTGAAGATTTCGGCGTTCGCCGACAGCAGGTCCTTGCGCTCCATGCCCTTCGAGCGCGGACGTGCGCCGACCAGCAGCGCGACGTCGGCATCCTTGAACGCGACCTTCGGATCGTCGGTGATCACGACGCCCGCGAGCAGCGGGAACGCGCAATCGTCGAGTTCCATCACGACGCCTTTGACGGCGGCTTGGGCTTGCGGGAGGTCGAGCAGTTGCAGGATGACCGGCTGGTCCTTGCCGAGCAGGTCGCCGTTCGCGATGCGGAACAGCAGGGAGTAAGCGATTTGACCTGCGGCGCCGGTGACGGCAACGCGCTTTGCGGGCTTAGCCATTGAAAATCTCCAGGACGGGTGAAGCGTTGGACGCGAGCGAAAACGCCATTCTATGCGCGTTGTGCGTAGCGTTGCATTGAAGCAGGGCGGAGGACTCGCGATGGCGGACGCGGTGAACCTGGAGACGGCCGTGGCACGTAGCCGGGGACGCGCTGTTGCACCCGCGAACCCTTGCTCGACCGGGAGTGTAGGAGCCGTCACGCGCAAAGTCAAACGGTATCATATGTCTTATATAAGACAGATGTTTTGCGGAAATTGAGTGGACGAAAAAGTGCGGTTTGTGATGAAATGCGCGCCATGACATCGAACCAGGCGAACACCGCGAATCAGACCGGCGCAGGCGGCCCAGGGCAGCCGGGCGCGGGCGATCCCGCGGCTTCGCCCGCGGCGGCCGCGTCGCCGACGTTCAGCCCGTTATACCAGCAGATCAAGTCGTTGATCACGCAGAGTCTCGAATCCGGCGAATGGAAGCCGGGCGAGATCATCCCCAGCGAAGTGGAGCTCGCGGCCCGTTACAAGGTCAGCCAGGGCACCGTTCGCAAGGCGATCGACGAGCTGGCCGCCGAAAACCTGGTGGTCAGGCGGCAGGGCAAGGGTACTTTTGTTGCAACGCACAACGAGGATCGCGCGCAATTCCGCTTTCTGCGTCTGCTGGCCGACGACGGCGCCGAGCACCCGCACGTGAGCCGTCTGCTCGAATGCCGGCGCCTGCGCGCGCCGGCCGAGATCGCACGGCAGCTGGACCTGAAGCCCGCCGACCCCGTCGTGCAGGTGCGCCGCCTGCTGGAATTCGACGGCGAAGTGACGGTGCTCGACGAGATCTGGCTGCCGGGCGCGATGTTCCGCGGGCTGACGTTCGAGCGGTTGAGCGAATACAAGGGGCCGCTCTACGCGATGTTCGAGACGGAGTTCGGTACGCGGATGATCCGCGCGACGGAGAAGATCCGCGCGGTCGCGGCGGATCCGGCGGTGGCCGACCTGCTGCACGTGCCGGCCGGTTTCCCGCTGCTGTCGGTCGAGCGCGTGTCCTATACGTACGGGGATCGGCCGGTGGAAGTGCGTCGCGGCTGGTATGTCACAACCGGGTACTACTATCAGAATGACTTGAGCTGACGACGTTCGGTTCAGCCGCGTGCATTCGCGTTTCCCACGCTCGCGAAGCACGTTTCGGGCCGCCTTTGTTCGTGTTCGCGCAATTATCCAGAGCAGACTTTCGCTGCAGCGCGATATGAAAAGGCGCTAAAATCGCGGATTAGTGTGACAACATAGTAGGGGTCTAGCATGACTGACGCAGTAAGAAAGCCGAGGCCGGAATACCGGAACATCGGAATCGGCGACATCACGTTGAAGTATCGCATGCCGCTGGCGGCGATACTGTCGATTCTCCACCGAGTCAGCGGCGCGCTGCTGTTCCTGTTCCTGCCGTTCCTGCTGTTCCTCTTCGACCAGAGCCTCACCTCCGAGCTCAGCTTCGAAGTCTTCAAGGCTTTCCTCTCCAACATCGTCGTCAAGCTGATCGTCCTCGCGTTGTCGTGGGCCTTCTTCCACCATTTCTGCGCCGGCATTCGCCACCTGCTGATGGACGTCAACCACGACGCCGTCTCGAAGGAAGGCGGCAAGCGGACGGCCGTCGTCGTCTTTGTCGTCTCGATCGCGCTGACGATCGCCATGGCACTCAAACTGTTCGGAGCATTCTAAGAAAATGGCAGCCAACAACCGAATCGGCTCGAAGCGCCTCGTCGTCGGCGCACACTACGGCCTGCGCGACTGGCTCGCGCAGCGCGTCACCGCCACGATTATGGCGGTCTACACGGTCATTCTGCTCGTCCTGTTCTTCGGCGCGCACGATTTTTCGTACGAAGGCTGGGCATCGATCTTCGCCGCGCAATGGATGAAGCTCGCGACCTTCGTGATGCTGCTTTCCCTCTTCTACCACGCATGGGTCGGCGTGCGCGACATCTGGATGGACTACGTGAAGCCCGTCGGTGTGCGCCTGCTGCTGCAATCGCTGACCATCGTCTGGCTGCTCGCATGTGCGGGCTACGCCGCGCAGATTCTCTGGAGAGTGTAAAGAATGGCTGCAATCAAAACTTCCCTCCCGCGCCGCAAGTTTGACGTCGTGATCGTCGGCGCGGGCGGCTCCGGCTTGCGCGCGGCGCTGCAACTGTCGCGCGCGGGCCTGTCGGTCGGCGTGCTGTCGAAGGTGTTCCCGACCCGTTCGCACACGGTCGCCGCGCAAGGCGGGATCGGCGCGTCGCTCGGCAACATGAGCGAAGACAACTGGCACTACCACTTCTACGACACGATCAAGGGTTCCGACTGGCTCGGCGACCAGGACGCGATCGAGTTCATGTGCCGCGAAGCGCCGAACGTCGTGTACGAACTCGAGCACTTCGGCATGCCGTTCGACCGTAACGCGGACGGCACGATCTACCAGCGTCCGTTCGGCGGCCATACCGCGAACTACGGCGAGAAGCCGGTCCAGCGCGCTTGCGCGGCCGCCGACCGTACTGGTCACGCGCTGCTGCACACGCTGTACCAGCAGAACGTCGAGGCAAAGACGCAGTTCTTCGTCGAATGGATGGCGCTCGACCTGATCCGCGACGCGGACGGCGACGTGCTCGGCGTGACGGCCCTCGAGATGGAGACGGGCGACGTCTACATCATGGAAGGCAAGACGACGCTGTTCGCGACGGGCGGCGCAGGCCGGATCTTCGCGGCATCGACGAACGCGTTCATCAACACCGGCGACGGCCTCGGCATGGCGGCCCGCTCGGGCATCGCGCTGCAGGACATGGAGTTCTGGCAGTTCCACCCGACCGGCGTGGCCGGCGCGGGCGTGCTGATCACCGAAGGCGTGCGCGGCGAAGGCGGCATCCTGCGCAACGCGAACGGCGAGCGCTTCATGGAACGCTACGCACCGACGCTGAAGGATCTGGCGCCGCGTGACTTCGTGTCGCGCTCGATGGACCAGGAAATCAAGGAAGGCCGCGGCGTCGGTCCGAACAAGGATCACGTGCTGCTCGACCTGTCGCACATCGGCGCCGAGACGATCATGAAGCGTCTGCCGTCGATCCGCGAAATCGCGCTGAAGTTCGCGAACGTCGACGCGATCAAGGAGCCGATCCCGGTCGTCCCGACGATCCACTACCAGATGGGCGGCATCCCGACCAACATCCACGGTCAGGTCGTCGGCACGTCGCGCGATCACAAGGAACCGGTCAACGGCTTCTACGCAGTGGGCGAATGCTCGTGCGTGTCGGTGCACGGCGCGAACCGTCTCGGCACGAACTCGCTGCTGGACCTCGTGGTGTTCGGCCGCGCGGCCGGCAACCACATCGTCCAGCACGTGAAGAACCAGAAGGAACACAAGCCGCTGCCGGCGGATGCGGGCGAGTTCTCGCTCGCGCGCCTGAACAAGCTCGACAAGTCGAGCTCGGGCGAGTACACGCAGGACGTCGCGAACGACATCCGCGCGACGATGCAGAAGCACGCAGGCGTGTTCCGCACGTCGGCGCTGCTGAAGGAAGGCGTCGACCAGATGGCCGGCCTGAAGGCGCGCGTGGAAAACATCCACCTGAAGGACAAGTCGAAGGTGTTCAACACCGCGCGCGTCGAAGCGCTCGAGCTGGAGAACCTGATCGAAGTGGCCCGCGCAACGATGGTGTCGGCGGAAGCGCGCAAGGAAAGCCGCGGCGCGCACGCGCACAGCGACTACGAACACCGCGACGACGAGAACTGGCTGCGCCACACGCTGTGGTACAGCGAAGGCGATCGCCTCGACTACAAGCCGGTTCAAATGAAGCCGCTGACGGTCGATTCCGTGCCGCCGAAGCCGCGCACGTTCTAAGCCGAGTCAAAGGAATCCGAAATGGCAAAACGCATTTTTGAAGTCTACCGCTACGATCCGGACAAGGACGCAGCGCCGCGCATGCAGACGTACGAGCTCGAGATCCAGCATGAGCGCATGCTGCTCGACGCACTGGTCAAGCTGAAGGCACTGGACGAGACGCTGTCGTTCCGCCGTTCGTGCCGCGAAGGCGTGTGCGGTTCGGACGCGATGAACATCAACGGCAAGAACGGCCTCGCGTGCCTGACGAACCTGAACGACCTGCCGCAGAAGATCGTGCTGCGCCCGCTGCCGGGCCTGCCCGTCGTGCGCGACCTGATCGTCGACATGACGCACTTCTTCAACCAGTACCACTCGATCAAGCCGTACCTGATCAACGACGCGCCGCCGCCGGAGAAGGAACGCCTCCAGTCGCCGGAAGAGCGCGACGAGCTCGACGGCGTGTACGAGTGCATTCTGTGCGCGAGCTGCTCGACGTCGTGCCCGAGCTTCTGGTGGAACCCGGACAAGTTCGTCGGCCCGGCCGGCCTGCTGCAGGCTTACCGCTTCATCGCGGACAGCCGCGACACCGCCACCGGCGAGCGTCTCGACAACCTGGAAGACCCGTACCGTCTGTTCCGTTGCCATACGATCATGAACTGCGTCGACGTTTGCCCGAAGGGGCTGAACCCGACGAAGGCGATCGGCAAGATCAAGGAACTGATGGTTCGGCGCGCGGTATAAAGTTTGATGAGCGACGAATCGCATCAATCCGACCCGCACCGCCGCGCGCGCCTGCGCTGGCGCGCGCGGCGGGGTCTGCTGGAGAACGACATCGTATTCGAGCGATTCTTCAGCCGATACGAGCATGACCTCACCGATGCAGACGTAGGCGCGTTGTCGCGCCTGCTCGATCTGAGCGACAACGACCTGATGGACTTGCTCCTCGCGCGCAAGGAACCAGAAGGCGACCTAGACAGCCCGGACATTCACCGGCTGTTGGAGATGCTGCGCAACGTGTGACGCCAAGGTGTAACGCGCTGCGCCCGTTATCGAATCCCGTTTCTTTATTTCGATTGAGGATGTGCCATGACTCCGTCTGATGTTAAAGCCACGCTATCGTTCAGCGACAACTCGCCGAGCGTCGAAATGCCGATCTACAAGGGCACGATGGGCCCGGACGTGAT
Organism: Burkholderia sp. AU32262; assembly: GCF_020419985.1. Lineage (NCBI taxonomy): Bacteria > Pseudomonadati > Pseudomonadota > Betaproteobacteria > Burkholderiales > Burkholderiaceae > Burkholderia > Burkholderia sp. AU32262. The sequence continues at coordinate 8,356 of NZ_JAIZRS010000009.1, read as the reverse complement.
CGACATCCGCAAGCTGTACGGCCAGACCGGCAAGTTCACTTACGACCCGGGCTTCATGTCGACGGCTTCGTGTAATTCGGCGATCACGTACATCGACGGCGACAAGGGCGAGCTGCTGTACCGCGGCTACCCGATCGACAACCTCGCACAAAACGCGGACTTCCTCGAAAGCTGCTACCTGCTGCTGAAGGGCGAACTGCCGAACGCCGCGCAGAAGAAGGAATTCGTCGACACCGTCACGAAGCACACGATGGTGCACGAGCAGATGCACTTCTTCTTCCGTGGCTTCCGTCGCGACGCACACCCGATGGCGATCCTGGTCGCCGCGGTCGGCGCGCTGTCGGCGTTCTACCACGACTCGCTCGACATCAACGACCCGCGTCACCGCGAAGTGTCGGCGATCCGCATGATCGCGAAGCTGCCGACGCTCGTCGCGATGGCGTACAAGTACAGCATCGGCCAGCCGTTCGTGTATCCGAAGAACTCGCTGTCGTACAGCGCGAACTTCATGCACATGATGTTCTCGAACCCGTGCGAAGAGTACAAGGTCAACGACGTGCTCGTCCGCGCGCTCGACCGCATCCTGATCCTGCACGCCGATCACGAGCAGAACGCATCGACGTCGACGGTCCGTCTGGCCGGCTCGTCGGGCGCGAACCCGTTCGCGTGTATCGCGGCCGGTATCGCGTGTCTGTGGGGCCCGGCGCACGGCGGTGCGAACGAAGCCGCGCTGAACATGCTCGAGCAGATCGGTTCGCCGGACAACATCCCCGAATTCATCAAGCAGGTGAAGGACAAGAACTCGGGCGTGAAGCTGATGGGCTTCGGCCACCGCGTGTACAAGAACTACGACCCGCGTGCGAAGCTGATGCGCGAGACGTGCTACGAAGTGCTGAACGAACTGGGCCTGCACGACGACCCGCTGTTCAAGCTCGCGATGCAGCTCGAGAAGATCGCGCTGGAAGACGAATACTTCGTGTCGCGCAAGCTGTACCCGAACGTCGACTTCTACTCGGGTATCGTCCAGCGCGCGCTGGGCATCCCGACGTCGATGTTCACGTGTATCTTCGCGATGGCACGTACGGTCGGCTGGATCGCACAGTGGAACGAAATGATCGCCGATCCGGAACAGAAGATCGGCCGTCCGCGCCAGCTGTTCATCGGCGATACGCCGCGCGAAGCGAAGCCGCTCAACGCACGTTAAACCGCGTGCGGCGCGAGCGGCCGGCAGGTCACTCGCGTCGGGCGACCGCAACGCCACGACACCCCGACGGGTCAGCCCGTCGGGGTGTTTTCATTTGCGCGGCCGGCGTTGGCCCGAGCCGGCGCGGCGCTCCAGCGACGGCGGCCGCGTGTCGAGCGCGGGCGCGTCGTCGTCCGGTGCATGGCCGTGCTGCTTGAAGAACTGCCGGTACGCGCCGGGCGTCGTGCCGCGCGCGGCGAGGAACTGGCGATTGAAGTTCGCGGCATTCGGAATGCCGCAGCGCGCGGCGACCGTCGCGATCGGCCAGTCGGTGCCGACGAGATGGCGGCATGCATGCGCGAGGCGCAGCCGCTGCACGTAACGGCCGACGCTTTCGCCGAGATGCCGGACGAATAACCGTTGCAGCGTGCGTTCGGACAGGTGCGCGGCAGCGGCGAGTGCGTCGATGCGCAGCGGTTCGTGGAAATGCCGGTCGATCGCGTCGAGCACGCGGTCGAGGCGTTCGGCTTCGGGCGCGCCCGGCCCGCCGGGCGACGGCGCGCCGTCGGGCCGGTCGTACGCATGCGCGGTGGCGAGCGGTTCGCCGCCGGCTTCCGCGAGATCGGCAAGCGTGTCGAGCGTGGCTGCAAGCCGTACGCGCGGCGACGGATCGAGCAACCGCGGCAGCCGCGCGCGCATCGCGCGGGCCGTCTCCACGTCGAAGCGCAGCCCCGGCGCCGCGCGCCGCAGCAGCGAGCGCAGCGGCGCGTATTCGGGGCAGCAGTCGGCCAGCCGCCGCGCCCAGTCTCCGTCGAACCAGACGACGAGCGCGACTTCGGGCGCGTCGCGATCGATGCGCGCGTTCGACGACCACGTATGCGGCAGGTTCGGCGGCACGAGCACGAGATCGTCGTCCGCGTAGCGCGCGACGTGATCGCCGATGAAGCGCTGGCCGCGGCTGTTGAGCGTCAGCGTCAGTTCGTACTCGGGATGGCGATGCCATTCGAACGGAATGCGCGCGAGCTGGCGGTGATAGACGCGGATCGAACAGCCGGACGCGAACGTCACGTGCTCGTATTGCGGTTTCATCGCGGCCTCCGGTAGGGGCGGGCAGTGCGCCGTGGCATGATCGTGGGCGATTCTCACCAAGGAGCGATGCCATGTTTTCACATGTGTGCGTGGGCGTCGGTGATACGGCGCGCGCCTACGATTTCTATGCGCCGCTGTTCGCGGCACTCGGGCTGCGCCTGAAATTCCGCGAGCCGGACCGCTGGTCGGGCTGGATGCCGGCCGACGCCGAGCGGCCGCTGTTCTTCTTCGGCAAGCCGCTCGACGGCCGCCCACCGGAGCCGGGCAACGGCCACACGATCGCGTTCGATGCGCCGACCCGCGCGCACGTCGATCGTTGCCACGTACTCGCGCTGCGGCATGGCGGCACCTGCGAAGGGCCGCCGGGCCTGCGGCCGCACTATCACCGCGACTATTACGGCGCGTATTTCCGCGACCCGGACGGCAACAAGCTCTGCGTGGTCTGCCATCGTCCCGAATGACGCACGATTGTCAGGATTGTATCGATCATTGGCCGGATAGTGGCGATGGCGGCCGTGTGCCGGCCGTACGCTGACAGCACATCACGACACGCTTTCAGCGAGGGGACGACGATGCAACTGACGATTGACGACCTGCCTGCCGCGATCCGCGCGGCGAAACGGGCGCTGCGCGCCGATTTGCCCGGTTATGCGGCCACGTTCCGCGAAGTGGAGGGCGACGTCGCCCGGCAGGTCGATGCGATCCGCCGCGCGCACGCGCACGGCCACGACGTGATTCCGGTCGTGCCGTTCGCGGATATCGCGGGCGGCCGGGTCGATCCGCATGCGGTTGCGGCGATCCGCACGCATGGCGCGGTCGTGATCCGTGGCGTGTTCGATGCGAGGCAGGCACGCGACTGGAACGACGAGATCGGCGCGTATCTGGATGCGAACCGTTTCGCCGACCGGCTGCACGCGCGCGCGGAAGACCGCTATTTCGGCAATCTCGCGTCGGGCAAGCCGCAGATCTACGGCGTCTACTGGTCGAAGCCGCAGGTGGCCGCGCGCCAGTCGCCGGCGCTCACGCAGGCGCGGGTGTTCCTGAACCGCCTGTGGCGACATGCGGACGGCGCACGTGCGCATTTCGATCCCGATCGGGTGCCCGCGTATGCGGACCGGATCCGCCGCCGGCCGCCCGGTTCGACTTCGCTCGGGCTGTCGCCGCATGTCGACGGCGGCTCGGTCGAGCGCTGGCTCGGCGCGAATTTTCGGCAGGTCTATCGCCATGTGCTGGCCGGCCGCTGGCGCGAGTACGATCCGTTCGATGCGGCGTTCCGGCCCGACGTCGAAGAGATTCCGTCGCCGGCCGTGTGTTCGATGTTCCGCACGTTCCAGGGCTGGACCGCGCTGACACCGCAGGGGCCCGGCGACGGCACGCTGCAGCTGATCCCGGTTGCGAACGCGATGGCCTATGTCGTGCTGCGCGCGCTGCAGGACGACGTCGCCGACGACGACCTGTGCGGCGCGCGTCCCGGCCGCGCGCTGTCGATTCGCCCGGAATGGCACGCGTTGCTGCTCGATGCGCTGGTGCCGATCCCGCATATGGAACCGGGCGACGCGGTGTTCTGGCACGGTGACGTCGTGCATGCGGTCGAGGATGCGCATCGGGGCGGCGGCGACAGCAACGTGATGTACATTGCGGCCGCGCCCGGCTGCGCGAAGAACGACGCGTACCTGCAACGCCAGCGTTGCGCGTTCCTGCGCGGCGACAGCCCGCCCGATTTCCCGGCCGACCATTTCGAAGTCGATTTCGACGGGCGCGCGGGGGAGGCCGAACTCACGGCGCTCGGCCGCGCGCAGATGGGATTCGAGCCCGGCGCATGACGCGCGGGCCGCCCGTTCGCCGAATCGGCTGCGTGGTGCGCGCAATTCGACGCAATCGGCTGTCGGCGCCACCGAAATCGACGCGAATGGCGCAATTTGGCTTCCGATAATGGTCCGGTCACGACGCCGCCGGCCCGTGCACGGCACGGGTGCGGCGCAGATCATGGAGGAGTCGATGCAATTCACGCAAGCGATCGTTCGCCGTCCCGCGCCGTCCTGCGGCGCGGGCCTGACCACCGCCGAACTCGGCGCACCCGACTACGACAAGACGCTCGCGCAGTTCCACGCTTACTGCGACGCGCTGCGCATGCTCGCGGTCGAGCTGACCGAACTGCCGCCGCTCGATGCGTTTCCCGATTCGCACTTCGTCGAGGACGTCGCCGTCGTCACGCCGGAGTTCGCGGTGATCACGCGCCCCGGCGCGCCCGCCCGGCGCGGCGAGACCGCGCACATCGAAGCGGCGCTGCGCGTGCATCGCGAGCTGCTGCCGATGCAACAGGGCCGCCTCGACGGCGGCGACGTGATGCTGGTCGGCAAGCGCTTCTTCATCGGGCTGACGAGCCGCACCGACGCGCAAGGCATCGCCGCGTTCGAGTCGCTGGTGTCGCGCCATGGCTATTCGGTCGTCGCGGTGCCGGTTGGCGCCGGCCTGCACCTGAAATCGGTCGTCAATGCGCTTGGCGACGACACGCTGCTCGTGACCGACGCGCTGGCCGCGCATCCGGCGTTCGCCGACTATCGAAGGATCGCGATTTCCGCCGCCGACGAATATGCGGCCAACACGCTGCGCGTGAACGGCACGCTGATCACGCCGGCCGGCTATCCGCGCGTGCATGACGCGATCGCGTCGCTCGGCATGCCGCTGCACGTGATCGACACGAGCGAGTTCCGCAAGATGGACGGCGGCCTGACGTGCCTGTCGCTGCGGTTCTAGTCGATTGGCGCGCGGCGGCGGCGGCGGCCGGATAATATGGCCCGCGTGTGGAACGGCAGACGTTCCTCCCATGAGCCACGACCCGACCGGAGCGAACGCGGATGACCGACAAGAAGATGCAGTTGGACAAGATCGATCTCCGGATTCTCGACATCCTGCGCACCGACGGACGGATTTCCTACCGGAAGCTGTCGGAACGCGTGAATCTCACGCCGCGGCCGTGCCAGGCGCGCGTGGAGCGGCTCGAGGCGCTCGGCGTGATCGAAGGGTACCGCGCGGTGATCAACGCGCCGCGCGCGACCAAGCCGATCGTCGTGATCGCGCAGATCGTGCTGGCCGACCACGGGCGTTCGCAGGCGCCGTTCGAGGAGGAAATGCGCGCGAATCCGGCCGTGCTCGATTGCTGGCTGGTGAGCGGCACGTTCGATTTTCTCGTGCGGCTCGCGTGCGAGGATCTCGACGAGTACCGGCGGATCGCCAACGTGTGGCTGGAAAGCCTGCGATTCCGGATCGAGAAGATCGTGACGACGGCCGAACTGCAGACGATCAAGCGCAGCGTCGTGTGAGGCGACCGGCCAGCCAGGGCCGGTTTCGATGCGAATGACCGGCGCGATCGATTTGCATCCCGAATCGAATCGACTGTCCCGGATCACGATCGGGGTGAACATTATGGATGCCGCGCAAGCGGCAGCGCAGACGGCCGCGCCGTCCGGAGCGACGCTGAAACGTCGTCTGCAGGGCCGTCGCATCGCGATGATCGCGATCCCGCTCGCCGCCGGCGCGATGAATCCGTTGATCCTGACGGCCGTGCTGTCGGCCGGCAATTCGGGTGCCTACGCGGCGGCACGGACGCTGTACAACCTCGCATCGGAAGGGCACGCGCCGATGTTCGCGACGCTGTCGCCGCGCGCGCAAGAGCCGGCTCGTGCGCTACGAGGAAATGGACGTCGGGCCGTGGCTCACGCGCTCGGTCGAGGCCGTCGACGCGACCGCCGCGCGGCACGGGCCACCGCGCCGGTCGGTCGCTGCGGCGACGGGGTAACGGCAGCCGGCCGTTACTTGTCCAGCTCCGGATAGTGCCGGAAGATCCCCATGTCGTTGAACGGGATGCGGCGTTCCGACTCGAGGTAGTGCGCGACGGGCGGATGCCGTGCGACGCGATCGTGCAGCGCGACGAGCCCGGCGATCTTGCGTTCCGCGCGCTTCATCGCTTTCGGAAACGCATAGCGCAGGCCCTCGATCAACTGGAACATCGTCAGGTCCGCGTAGGTGAGCGTGCTGCCCGCGATATAACCGCTCTTGTGCGGATTCTGTTCGAGCACGCGATCGAAGTAGCCGAGGAATTTGGGCAGCCGGTTCTCGAGGAAATCGGCCGCGCGCTCGGCCGCTTCCGCCTTCTGGTCCTCGTAGTACAGGCCGCTGCCGATCGGATGGTGCGTGTCGTGGATCTCGGTGATGAAATCGGCGGCGGTCAGCTGGAGCTGGTGCACCCACAGCCGGCCGGCTTCGTCGTCGGGCGCGAGTCCGAGCCGCGCGCCGAGAAACAGCAGGATGTTCGCGGTCTGTCCGACGACCACGTCGCCCGCCTTCAGGAACGGCGGTGCGAACGGCACGCATTCCGCTTTCGTGTCGTCCATCATGCGCATCATCGCCGCCACGCCCATCCCGCGTCCCGATTCGCGCGCGACGTCGACGTAGTCGGCCTCGGCTGCTTCCAGCGCGAGGCGCACGTACTCGCCGCGGCCCTGGATTTCAGGCCAGTAATAGAGTTCAAATCGCATGCAGTGCTCCTGTCCGGTCGATGCGCCTGGATGCACGCACCGCGATGGCGGGGAGGGCGGCCGTGCGCCGCCCGTTGCGAATAGACAGTCTACGAGATCGAGTGCGAAATGCCAGCGGCGCCGCGTGTCATGCGCGGCGTTCGTCGCGCCCACACGCCTTCGTGGCTGCGTTCGACCAGCTCACCGCCGATCATGCCAGGGTGCGTGTCGCCGCCGGCGAAGCGGGTCAGCGCCAGCGCAAGCCCGTCACCTATGGGCGCGAACAGGCCCCGACCTTCCCCGTCGGTCGGAAGCCGCCCCGATGCGGAACCCGCGAGGACGAACCCTGCAAGAAACGGAAGGAAAGGCGCGTTTTCGGCCGGTCGTTTAATCGTATGCCTCGTTGCGCGGTTCCGGATCGCTTGATTTGGAAATGATCATTTCCTATAATGCCGCATGGCGACGAAAAATGCACCGAACGTTGGCAGGCCACGAGAATTCGACATGGAGCAAGCGCTGGACGGCTTCATCCGCGTCTTTCGCGAGCGTGGCTATCATGCGACTTCCATCGGCGATCTGTCCCGGGAGACAGGGCTCACCACCGGCAGTCTTTACAAGGCTTTTGCGGACAAGAACGCCATATTCGTTGCCGCGTTGAACCGGTACGTCGATCGGCGCGCGAGCGCACTCAACACGATCCTTGCCGATGAAGGGAACGGACGGGACAAGGTGCGCGCGCTGCTGCGCTTTTATGCGGACGTCTCGCATGGAGACGAGGGCCGAAAGGGCTGTCTGGTCGTGGGCGGCGCTATTGTTCTCGGTACGTTGGATAGCGAGATCGCCGACATCGTTCACAAATCGATGCAGCGGGTCGAGCGTCTCCTTCGCGATCTGATCAGGCAGGGGCAGGCCGATGGGTCCGTCGATGCCACGCTGAACGCACAAGCCACGTCGAGCTGTCTGTTCGCCATGGTGCAGGGGCTTCGAGTGGTGGGTAAGCTCGGCCAACGCCGCAGCGATATGTCGATGCTGGTCGACGAGGCCATGCGGCTGCTCAACTAGTGTCCTGTTCCGCTGATTCGCGAGCAAAGTCGATGCAGCTTTTCGAGGATGGAATCGGCTGACGCGGTCCAGACGAACGGTTTGCAGTTTTCGTTGTAGTGGGAGACGAATTGATCGATTCGCTTGACCAGTTGTTTGACCGAGCCGAACGAGCCTCTACGAATCGCCTTGTCGGTGATCAACGCAAAGAAGCGTTCGACCTGGTTGAGCCACGAACTGTAGGTGGGAATGAAATGCATATGCCAGCGGGGGCGTGCCGCCAGCCACGCCTTGACCTTCGGATGCTTGTGACTGCCGTAGTTGTCGACGATGCAGTGCACGTCGAGTTCGGCTGGCACGGCCTTGTCGATTTCGCGCAGAAACGACAGGAATTCCTGATGTCGATGGCGCGGCTTGCAGGTAGCGAGCACGGCGCCATTGAGGACATTCAGGGCGGCAAACAACGTCGTGGTGCCATGACGGACGTAGTCGTGAGTAACGCCTTCGACGTAGCCGAAACCCATCG